>DASSGE010000181.1:0-6438 GCA_035693605.1 Binatia bacterium | reverse complement strand
GTCGGAGAATTCAGTTTCCTAAGAGAGTGTGTCCTTCGTGGAATACGGAACTTCACTTTGAGGACCAACCATGACGACTATGACGGGCATCGCGGATTTTACCATCAAGCCGGCGACTAAAAAGGACGTGCCAGTGATTCTCGCTTTCATCAAAAAGCTAGCCGATTATGAGCGACTATCCCATGAAGTCGTGGCAACCGCGGAGCTGTTGCAGCGTACGCTGTTTGGCCAGCGCCGCACAGCGGAAGTAGCGCTCGGCTATTTTCACAACGAGCCGGTGGGATTTGTTTTGTTTTTTCATAATTTCTCGACATTTGTCGGCCGCTCGGGGATTTACATCGAGGATTTGTTTGTCGAGGAACCTTTCCGGCGGCGCGGTTTCGGCGGCGCGCTGTTGACCCATGTCGCCAAGCTCGCTGCGGCGCGCGAATGCGGTCGTCTCGAATGGTCGGTGTTGGACTGGAATGAGCCGGCGATAAACTTTTATAAAAAACTCGGCGCGGTGCCCATGAAAGAGTGGACGGTGTTTCGTATTAACGGAGACAATTTGCAGCAACTCGCCGGGCGGTAGGACGGATCCTATCGGCGTCCATGTCACCGGCAGAAATGCAGTGTGCCTCGCCTCGTTGCTGGCGCTTAGAAGCACGCTTCTGCGAGCGAAAAATCATCGCGACGGCGCTCACGGCGTCTCGATTTGATTTAGCTTCGTGTTAAAAAGGGGATGACGGCGAGTGGAGTTGATCGGACGAGCTCAGAAGCTCTTGGCTGGAATGGATTTTCTCAGATCGCCTCTTTGCCGGAAAACGGAATCTGAATATCAATGCGCGTTCCTTTACCCGGAGCGGATTCGATATCGAGAGTCCCGCCTAATTTTTGCACCCGTTCCCTCATCCCTTTGAGTCCGTAGTGGCTGCTGCCTTCACTGGCAGCGACGACGAAGCCGACTCCGTTGTCTATGAGTTTCGCTTGGTAGCCGGACTGGCTGCGTGCTAGAGATAATCCAATCTCCGACGCACGGGCGTGGCGCACGGCGTTGAGCACTCCCTCACGCAAGGTGAAGTAGAGTTCCTTTTCGATATCGATCGGCACGTCACCGGCATCGATAGCGCATTGGAGTTCGACGTGGAACCCGCTGCGCGCGCTAAAAATGCTTAACTCTTCCTTAAGCCGACGCTCCAAGGAACCGGCTTGCATTTGCTCCGCGATTTGATTTTCCGCGAGGAGGTTGCGGATCTCGGTGATCGCGTGATCGAGATTGGCTTCGACGGTCAGAAGCTCTTTTTCCAGCGTCGCTAAGTCAGTTTTTAGATGGTGGTGACAAGCGTCCAGGCGCATTCGAGCACTGGTGAGCAGCTGTAAGGCGCGATCGTGGAGTTCTCGTGATAACCGTAAGCGCTCTTCTACGACAGCCGCAGCGATGGCATCGTTCGTGTCCGCCTTAGTTGGCTTCATGTGGGACTCTGCTTGCGCTCTGGCTCAGCGTTCTTCGTTTAGGCAAACCGTTTCCGGCCTATTCACGCCTGAAGATGTCGGCGCAAGAAGTCCAAGGTTCGTGGCCAGGCTTCCGCTGCTGCGCTGGGGCGAAATGATTCCTTGGTATTGTCCATAAAGGCGTGCCCTGCGCCGCTGTAGGCATAGAACTCGAAAGCTTTATTATGCTTGGTCAACTCCGCGGCGAGTTTCTGCCGGTCCTCGGGCGATGGGTTTTTGTCGTCGTCGCCAAAATGTCCTTGGATGGGACAATGAATATCGGCGGTGCGTTCGAATGGTGACGGAATATCGCGACCCCACGGGCGGCCGGTGTTGCCTGGGTAAAAAGTAACCGCGGCTTTAAATGACGCGTTGGTAGCTGCCGCCAGATAGACCACCCGACCGCCCATGCAGAAGCCGATGATGCCGATGCGGTTGCCGTCGACGGCGCGGTGGCTTTGCAAAAACTTCACTGTCGCTGCGATGTCGTTGGTCACGCGTCGGTCGCCAAGGCGTTGGCTTCGAGTGCGCGGATCGTCCTGCGAATCGGGACCGTCGCGATGATACAGACTGGGTACGGCTGCGACGTAGCCCGCGCCGGCGAGTCTTTGCGCCATTCCCTGCATGAATTCATCAACACCGGTCTGATGCTGGATCACCACCAGCGCAGGAAATGGTCCGTTGCCGTCGGGCAAGCTGACGTACAGCGGCATGGCGTTATTGTCGGATTCGGTTTGCTGCCAAGAGGAACTTATCATGATCTGCTGCCTCGAAAATGACTGCCGTGTAGCTCAGCTTGCAGGTGGAGTCAAGTTAAAACTGGCCGGTGGTGTTGTTAATCAAGATGATCGAGAATTTGCCGCAAGCTGGGAACTCGATGGTCCAGCGCGGCGACGTCGGCGAGATCGCGGTCGACCAGGAGCGCGCGCATGCCGGCGCTTCTCGCGCCGCGCAAGTCGTTGGTCTCGCTATCGCCGATATGGAGCGCTTGATCCGGGCTGAGGCCTAATCGTCTGAGCGCGATATTGAAAATTTGCGGTTGTGGTTTCGCATACCCTACCGCGCTGGAGACAATGATCTGCGCGAAACTGGCGCCAACATTGAGCCCGTCAATTATTCGCACTAGCCGGGAATCGAAGTTGGAGATTACGGCGAGCAGCAAGCCGCGTTGGTTAAGCTCTTCAAGCGTTTCCGTCGCTTCCGGATAAAGCAGCCAGGAATCGGGTTGCGCGAAGTAGTTAAACAATTCGTCGAAGTATTCGTCAAAGCCAGCAAACTCGCCCCAAGGTTCAAACACTTGCGCCACCAATCGTTTCCACCAATCGCGCTCGAGCGCGGCGATTTCCGCGGGAGCCGCACCGGGGAATGCGAGCGGCGGCGCGCCGTCGAAGCAAACACGAAAACGCTCGAACAGTTCCGCCGCCGTCACCGACTTGCCATATTTCGCCGCAATCGCGGCGTAGCTTTCGCCGACTCTGCGCGCGGGTTTGATCAATGTGCCGGCAGCGTCAAAAAAAACCGCTTTGGTTCTGCTGTCGGGAAATTTCTCTAGTGACATAAAGTTTTACCATTAAATACGCAAAAATCGGCGCCGCTGTGCGACCATGCTTGAGTTGGTTTGGACCGTAACATCCTTTATAATCAAAATCGATGGAGAAGGCTGCTCTCATAGTTGTCGACGTGCAGAACGATTTTTGCCCTGGCGGTGCGCTGGCAGTCGCCGAGGGCGATCGAGTGGTGGCGCCACTCAATCGTTACATTGAGAGGTTTGCCGATGCCGGCTTGCCGATCTTCGCGACCCGAGACTGGCATCCTGAGAAGACTATTCACTTCAAGGCATACGGTGGGCTCTGGCCTGCCCACTGTATTCAGGGCTCCAAGGGTGCGGAGTTTCGCGCTGATCTGGCCTTGCCGGAGGACGCTGTGATCGTGTCGGCCGGCACGGCGAGTGATGAGGAAGGTTATTCGGGCTTTGATGGCGTCGATTCATCTGGCGTTGGTTTGATGGAATTGCTGCTCCGGCCTAACGTAACGCGCATTTACGTTGGCGGATTAGCTACCGATTATTGCGTGAAACAAACTGTGTTGGACGGACTGAAGCGCGGCTTCTCTGTGACTTTGCTAGAAGACGCGGTTCGTGGAGTCGAACTGACCCCGGGAGATTCCCAGCGTGCGATTCAGGAGATGCTTCAAGCCGGCGCCGATGCAATTCATGACGTTGCCAGTCTTGTCCTCTGAAGGCTGATCTTTCGGCTCATTCACTTGGTTGCCGCCGCTCAGGTTGTATTGTTTAATTTACGAGTCTGTTTTCACCGAAAGGACAATTGTGACCATCGATTTTCAATTCAGCGAAGAGCTCGGTATCGCCGAACAGGCGGCGCGGGACGCCGGCGCCGCGATCATGGCGCTGTTTCGCGGCAAGTATGATGTCCGGGAAAAAAGTAAAAACAATCCGGTGACCACGGCGGATCTCGAAGCCAATCGGATTATCCGCGAGCGCATTGCTGAGGCTTTTCCCAATGATGGTTGGCTGTCCGAGGAAGATGCCGATAGCGAGCGGCGTTTGGCGTTGTCCCGCGTCTGGGTGGTCGACCCCATCGATGGCACCAAGGAGTTTATCGAAGGAGTGCCGCAGTTCGCGATCTCCATCGGTTTTGTAGTCGACGGCGTGGCGCAGGCGGCGGTGGTTTACAATCCTGCGCAGGAAGAATTCTTCACGGGCGCGGCCGGTCATGGCGCTTACTTAAACGATAACGCCATCCGCGTCACTACCCGCGAACGAATCGACGGCGCCCGGCTATTGGTCAGTCGCTCCGAGCCCGCAAAAAAGTTTCAGGTGTTCGTTGATCGCTGCGCCATCGAACCCGTAGGCAGTATCGCTTACCGTCTAGCCAAAGTGGCCGGCGGCGATGGCGACGGCACGCTGACCTTTCGGTCGATTTACGAGTGGGACATCTGCGCCGGTGCATTGATGGTCGAGGCGGCAGGGGGCGCGGTGGTTGATGGCGAGGGCCACGCGATTAAGTTCAATCGCCAGCCAGCCAGGCATCGCGGCGTGGTCGCGGCGAGCGCGGCGCTCACGCCCGGCTTGCAAGGGCTATGGGCGGCGGCAATGGTAGACAAGAAATAATTAGTCAGAAACAGAGTCAATGCCATGCGTCACTGTATTTATTGCGGCGAGCGTGCCGGGTTATTCGGGAAAGTCTGCAGCGATTGCAAAAAGCTTGCAGCGCGGGTCAGCGAACTGCGCGGGAAAGTGGGATTTGGTCAGTTCCTCGACGGCTTGGCGGAAACCGGCGTCGACAAAACGAAAATCTTAAAGTTTCTCGATGCCGACCCCGACAGTAAGGGCAGCGTGCGGGATCAGGTGACTGCGGAAATGACCAGCGAGTTGATGAAGGTGATGGGTATCTCCGGCCGCCAGACCGCCCCTGAAGTGAAGCGAATTCGCAACAGCGTCAACAAACAACCGGACTAGCTTCTGCCGCGACCCTTTTCATGGCTCTAACGATTTATCTATCGCTAATCTTTCTGGCGGTCTATTTGATCGGTTTGGCGATCCGGCGTTGGATTTTCCTGCGCGACCGCAATCGCATGGCTGCCGAAAGCCGAGATGGCGGCCGGGTGGTTGCGCGCGTCGATGAGGTGCAACCGGGCGCGGTCAAGAAATTCTGGTTGATTTGCCAGAAGTACCGGCTCGACGCGATTCTCATCAACGACCGGGGCAACTACTACGCCTATGTCAATCGCTGCCGCCATATGCCGACGCCGTTGGATTTTGTTCGCGATGAGTTTTTCAGCGACGACCGCCGCTACCTGCAATGCTATACCCATGGTGCCCTCTACGAGTTTGCCAGCGGCTTATGCGTGTCGGGACCGTGTAAGGGTGAGTCGCTCTATCGATTACCAGTACAGATCGATCGCGGCGAGGTGTTGGTGAGCTGCCCGGAGGGTGATTTGAGGCCGATGGGAGAATAGGATAAGAAATCTGCTATGAATGCACCGAAGAAACCATCGGGTAAATGGGTTGCCGCAATCGGCGAATTGAGTCACGGCAACAGCAAGAAGTTTACTATGAAGCGCGCTGGGCGCGAATTTGAAGCGCTGCTGGTTAATTTTGACGGCACCCACTTCGCCTACATTAATCGTTGTCCGCATACCGGCATTACCCTCGACTGGGTCAACAATCAGTTCTTCAGCTCCGATAGTCGTTATCTCATGTGTGCCACCCATGGCGCGGTTTTCGAGCCGCCGACTGGCGAATGCATTTGGGGGCCATGCGTCGGGTTGTCGCTGCAGAGCCTACCGATCGAGATCGCCGACGGACAGATTTACGCGAAGCTGCCGGGCGCTGCCGACGACTAAAAATCCGCGGTCACAGTTTCAAGGAGATACCCATGGCAGATTGCTTGTTCTGCGGCATCGCCAACGGCAAGATCAAAGCTAATTTGGTCTATCAAGACGAAGCGGTGCTGGCGTTTAAAGACATCGCGCCCAAGGCGCCGGTACATATTCTGATCATTCCGCGTAAGCACATAGCCAGCGTGGTCGACATCGAGGCGAGTGACAATGGCGTGATCGGCCGGATCTTTGAGGTCGCCGGCCGATTGGCGCGCGAGCAGGGGATTTCTGAGAAGGGCTTTCGCGTCGTCGTCAACTCCGGCGCGGACGCCGGGCAGACCGTATTTCACCTCCACTATCATCTACTCGGCGGTAGGCAAATGACCTGGCCGCCGGGTTAGAACCACCGTTAACCGTCACACCACAACCCGCGGGAGAATTATGGCGACTCTTGAATGGCGCAGTGAAACCAACGAGATGGCGGTACAGCAATTCGACATCGCCGCCGACAAACTCGGCGTCGATCCAAATTTAGCGAGCCGCTTGCGCCGGCCGGACCGGGCGATGATTGTCAGCGTGCCAACGCGCATGGACAATGGCCGGGTCCATGTCTTTACCGGTTATCGC
>DASSGE010000180.1:0-2743 GCA_035693605.1 Binatia bacterium | reverse complement strand
TATCGCCACCGACGGCGAAAGTTACGGTCATCATCATCGATTCGGCGATATGGCGCTGGCCTACGCCTTGGACCAGATCGAAACCAAGCAGTTGGCGCGCTTAACCAATTACGGCGAGTTTCTCGATAAGCATCCGCCCGTCTTCGAGGTCGAAATTGCCGAGAAGACGTCTTGGAGCTGCGCCCACGGCATTGATCGTTGGTGGAGCGACTGTGGTTGCAACTCCGGCGCGCATGCCGGTTGGAACCAACAATGGCGCACACCGCTGCGCAACTCTCTCGACGGCTTGCGCGACGCGGTCATGCCGCTGTGGCAGCAGCGCGCTGCGGAATATTTCAAAAACATTTGGTTCGCCCGGGATTGCTATATCGAAGTGATCCTCGATCGATCGGCGCAGTCAACCGATCGGTTCTTCGGGCGCCACGCTGCCCGGCCGTTGACCGGCGCCGATAAAATTGACGCGCTCAAACTGCTCGAACTGCAGCGCCACTTGCTGCTTATGTACACTAGCTGCGGCTGGTTTTTCGATGATATCTCGGGCATCGAGACTGTCCAGGTCATGCAGTTCGCCGGCCGCGCTGTGCAACTCGCCGAAGAACTCTTCGGCGATTCCCATGAAGAACGCTTACTCGAACGACTCGCCGGCGCGCGCAGCAATCTGCCGGGACACGTGAACGGTAAGGCAATCTACGACAAACTTGTCCGCTCCGCCCGAGTCGACTGGGAGCGGGTCGGCGCGCATTATGCCGTGAGCTCGTTATTTGACGCGCTGCCCGGCGCTGCAAGAATTTATTGCTATCGCGCCGAGCGAAAAACGCTGCAGACTTTCAACGCCGGCAAAGCGAAGCTGGTGGTGGGCGAAGTGGTCCTCACCTCGGAAATCACCGGTGAAACCGCCGCGCTCAGTTTCGGTGCGCTTCATTTGGGCGATCACAACGTCAACGGCGGCGTGCGTCCCAGCCTGGGCGACGAGATCGAGAGCTACCTCGCCCGCGAACTGGCCGAGCCGTTTATGCGCGGCGATTTCGCCGAAGTCCTGCGGCTCATGGACCGTCGTTTCAGTGAATCGAATTATTCTTTGCGCTCGCTGTTCCACGACGAGCAGCGCAAGTTGATCGAGCAAATCCTGCAATCGGCGATCGCCGAAACCGAGTCGCTCTACCGGCAGATCTACGATCAGCGGGCGCCGCTTTTGCGATTTCTAAACAGCGTGAGCATGCCGCAACCCAACGCGCTGCGCGGTCCCGCCGAATTGATCGTCAATAGCGACCTGCGCCGTCAGTTGTCTGAAGACGAAATCGACGTCGAGCGTGTGAAACAGTTACTCGCCGCGGCGAGCGCCGAGTCGATCACGCTCGACGCCGCAACCTTGGAATTCACCTACCGAAAAACCCTTGAAAGGATCGCCGAAAAATTCGCTCGTGAACCCGGGCTTGCCGCGCTCCATCATCTGAATCGGGCCGCCGAAGCGCTTGCGCTGCTGCCGTTCACGGTCAATCTGTGGAAAGTGCAAAATTATTTCTACCGGACCGTGCAGCAGTGCAGCGGCGCCGAGCGGAAAATAACGGCTCGAGACGACTGTGAAAATAGCGATTGGATTCGCTGTCTCAGGGAAGCCGGCGATAAACTTGCGGTGCTAGTACTCTGATTGTCATCGAGACCTCCGGCCCTCGTCGCAAGAAGCCGGCGATGCCCCAAACGTCGACGTCAAATCGACTACTGATTCAAACCGCGCCAGATCATCCCGATCGCGCGATATCGTACGGCGGGTCCGTAATGTATCAAAATGCCGATGACCGGCGTACCGATTGGAATCCGACAAACCGGCAAAGAACGTCCGGGCGCGCTGATCCCGGAGTAGTCAATAACTGTCTTGGCGCTCAGGTCAATTTTTTGGATGCGACTTGCTCCAGAGATCCAAAAGCAAGGCACGATGCTCAAACACATCGGACTTTTGCGCTTGGGCAAAACCAATCTGACGTAACTCCTGAGGGAAAGGTTGAGCAATAATTTTTCGCGCTTCATCCAACGTATTGTAGAGAAAGCCGGCCGCGCCGATATATTCGCGCAGATCGTCGCGAATATTTGCCATACACACACCAACTCCCGATGCCTGCGCTTCGGCCACGGACAGAGGCCAGCCGACGTTTCCATGCTGCGATGCGGTGTAAACCATCCAGCGATGCTTTTTGTATACCGCAGGCATTTCTTCGAGCTCCAGCGGCGGGTTGAAATGGACCGGGGAATTGCGGTTTTTTGCCGTCTCGCGCAACTGTTCGACTTGATACCCGAGAGCGTACAGATTAAATCGCAAAGTCGGCGCCGCCACGGCAAGATCGAGAAAGTCTTCCATCTTTTTTTTTGGAATGCACGCACCAACGTTCATGACATCATCACCGTTCGGTCCCTCGTCATGAAATAATCGATAATTAACCACAGGATAACAGTCGACAAGCTTGTCCGGACGAATACCGGCGCGCTCGAGCCGGGCGCGCGCGAAAGGAAAGGTCAACACTCCCAGGCAGAGCTCGCCGTTGATCAAATTGAGCGCGCGCCGAATATGCGACGGATTGCGAAATGCGCCAAGAAAAGGCAAACGCCCCGCCACCGAGTAGGGTTCAGGCCAAATCGAGTCAAATGAGTGTGCACGTACGGTGAAGGGCACACCGGTCTTTCGTGACAATTTGCCAAGCGTTTTAACCGAGTGAAGCCAGTGACTGTGCAAAACATCGGGTCGAAAATC
>DASSGE010000179.1:0-3357 GCA_035693605.1 Binatia bacterium | reverse complement strand
AGGAAGAAATTTTCGGACCGGTTTTGGCGGTGTGCAAAGCCAACGACTTCGACCACGCCTTGGCGATTGCCAATGATTCGGAGTTCGCCCTTACCGGCGGCATCTTTTCACGCTCCCCGGCGCATATCGAGCGAGCGCGCCAAGAATTTCGCGTCGGCAATCTCTACATCAACCGCGGTATCACCGGCGCCGTTGTCGAACGCCAGCCCTTCGGCGGCTTGAAACTCTCCGGCATCGGTTCGAAGGCCGGCGGCCCCGATTATCTCCGGCAGTTTGTCGAACCGCGGACGGTATCGGAAAATACTTCGCGCCACGGCTTTGTGCCCGTGGCGCAAGAACCAGAATAACCCGTTCAAACTGTGCCAGCCTTTCGAAAGCTGAACTCCTTCGATGCAGGCCGCTGGCGCCGTCGAGAAACCGAGAAAGTGAATTCCACTTACACGCAGCCGTGGTGGTTGCCGGGCGGCAACCTCCAAACGATTTACCCGCGCCTGTTGGCGCACAATTACGTCGTTCAGTATCAACGTGAGCGCTGGGAAACGCCCGACGGCGATTTCATCGATCTCGATTGGGTGAATCGCTCGGGCCGGGCGAGTTCGCTGTTAGTTTTGTTTCATGGCTTGGAAGGCTGCTCACGCAGTCATTACGCGCTTAGCTTGATGACGAAGGCACAGCACCTGGATTGGCGCGGCGTGGTGCCGCACTTTCGCGGATGCGGCGGCGAGATCAATCGCCTGAGGCGTGCCTATCATTCCGGCGATGCCGCCGAGATTGACTGGATTTTGCGCCGGCTCAAAAGTGAAAATGCCAACAACTGCCAAATCTACGTCGCAGGTGTGTCCCTCGGCGGCAATATGCTGCTTAACTGGTTGGGTGAACAGGCCGAGGGTGCAACGGTGATAATCGACGGCGCGGCGGCAGTGTCGGCACCGATGGATTTGTCCGCTGCTGCTGCGGTACTGGATTATGGTTATCGGAGGGCCCTCTACACGCGCCGATTTCTGCGCTCTCTGCGGACCAAAGTTTTGGCTAAAATTTCGGCGCATGAATTGGATATCCCGACCGCTGCCGTTCGCCGCTGTTCGACATTCCGCCAAATCGACGATCTTTACACAGCGCCGATTCATGGCTTCAAAGACGCCGACGATTACTGGACACGGGCGAGCAGCAAACCGTGGCTAAAGGAAATTCGCGTGCCGACGCTGCTCCTCAATGCGCGAAACGACCCGTTCCTACCAGCTGATGCGCTGCCAAAAGATGCAGAAGTGTCTGACAGGGTTAAACTGGATTTCCCAGATTCAGGGGGCCACGCGGGTTTCGTTGTCGGGCCATTTCCGGGATCGCTCGAATGGATGCCACATCGGCTCGTCGAGTTTTTCACGGCATCGGGTTCAGCTTGAAACTCGTTCTACGGTGTAAACACTTCGTTCACCGACGAGAACGTCGCCCCTGGCCGGGGACCGCCGGATATAACGTAGATTTTGTTGGCGATAACCGCAGCGCCTAAACCGTGGCGGGCAGTGGGCATGGGCGCCCACCCTTGCCATCTGTTTTTTACCGGATCGTAGGATTCGACGTTGGCATGGGTGCGGCGGGCGTATTCGCCGCCGAAGACAAAAATGCGCCCGCCGAGGGTTGCCGCGACAATGCCGCTGCGCACCGTTGGGATCGCAGCCCTTGTGCGCCAGCGGTTGCTGGTCGGGTCGTATTCTTCGTTGTCGCCGACGCTGCGATCGTGATTACCGTTGATGCGTCCGGCGATAGCATAGAGTTTATCTTCGACGACGCCGATGGCGTGGTGATCGCGCGGCGTGATCATGGGTGCATGCGTGCTCCAGTGGTCTTGAATCGGATCGTAGGACTCGTTGGCGGGTGTGTTGCGGCCATTCGTCGTCACTCCGCCCACCGCGTAGATTTTCCCGGTAACGACGGCGACGGCGAGCGCGCCGCGTGGAGTGGGCATCGGTTTCTTGGATGTCCACTGATCCTTGGCGGGATCGTATTCGAAGATCGTAGCCACTGGACCGACGCCGGATATATAGCCGCCGAGGACATAGATCTTACCGTGGAGAGCTGCGGCGCCGATATGATGCAACGGTTTCGGCAGGCTGGCGCGACCTCGCCAACTATCGGTTGCCGGATCGTACTCCTCGACCAGGTTGCCGTTTTTCTCGTATCCGCCCATGACGAAAATCTTCCCGCCAATCTCGGCGACGCCGACCTCACTGCGAGCGGTTGGCATGGGCGCACGGGTGGCCCATCTGCCGGGTAGCTGCGCGCAAGCGTTGGCAGCCATGGCAATAGCAGTGAATAGGTTGAGTGCGAAAATAACCTTTACTCGCACGATAGTATCTCGATCGCTGTTTGAATTGATTTGCGCGGTGGCGCCCAATATGGGCTCTGCCAAACGTTACGAGCACGCGGGATAAGGGTTGTCCAATGCGTGCTGTTCCATGAGCGCTTGCAAGTCGACCATGGTGAAGGCGCAATACTTCGGATCGTAGCCGAGTTTCTTAGCGGTCCTGCCCTGCTCGAGAATGCGCTGGAGAATCAAGCGATTGAGCGGCCCATGGCCCATGTGATCGTCATGTTGGACCAAGTCGGCTTCGGCATGGGCGTTGAAATAAATTGCCTGGCGTTTGCTCAGACCGTAATGGCCAACCAGCGCCTGGCTCCACTGCTGCGACCAGTGACCGAGAGTCTCTTCATAAACATGGGCGCCCCAGAGCTCAATGATTGAACCATCTTGAAACACCCTGCGGCAGTAGTCGCTGATAGCGCGCCCCGGAGCGGATGCCGGTTGCTCGAACAGTTCTTCCTTGGTCAAGCCCAAAGCGTTGGCAGTTTCCAGCAGGATCAAGATATGGCCTGGTGGCTTCGGCGAGATTAGTTCTTCGGCTACTTTGTCGCAAAGCGGTGCCAGCAGATCGAAATTATCGACGAAAAAGGGCAAATGGACGTAGTACGAAACCGCGTTGAGCGCGACGACTTCGATGGAAAAAAGTCCCCAGTCCTTGAAAAAGCGCCGCAGGCAGGGCAAGGGCAGCGTGCCGTCACGCAGGCGGGTCATGAACTCGCCGTTGTGAATACGCTTGTGCCAGTGCCGATAGACTTGATCGTAAAGATCGTCGACGAAGATTTTTGCCTGTTCGGAATCCATTAAAGTCTTTGATTATCGATGTTTAGGCGATTGACGAGCTTTCACTGAGGCCTTGATTCTTGTATTGTTAAAACCTAAATGATTGGCGTAGTCAATCTCTGAAACCAGTTCCAGCGGAGGGATCATGGGCGGACTAAAATCCGATGAATTTTTGCGGCAGCTGATCGCCGCGCGTGAGGCGTTCTGGGAAAAAATGA
>DASSGE010000178.1:0-2368 GCA_035693605.1 Binatia bacterium | reverse complement strand
CAGAGGGCAGAATGGTCGCTCCCACCATCGTCCTCCCCGCGAGCGGGCGAGGAAAGAGGACGGGGATTAACCGCTAAGAGCGCAAAGAAGGGTTTGGGATTCGTAGGGGCGGGTTTAAAACCCGCCCTTGTTCATTTGGACGTTATGAAGATTGGACTGTTTACCGAGTTTTCTTATCCGGGTAAGTCGGAGCATCAGCTTTACGCTGAGGTAATGGAGCAGATCGCCGTGGCCGACGAATTGGGGTACGATTTCTTCTCGATCACCGAGAGCTATGGCAAAGATCTGTTCTCGTGTTCGCCGTTTCCGCTGGGACTCTATGTCGCGGCGGCGCAGCGGACGCGGCGGATTCACTTTCTCACCGGCATCATCAGCATGCCGATTCATCATCCGGCGATGTTGGCGAGCCAAGTCGCCGCTGCTGACGTATTGACCGCAGGCCGAATCATGCTCGGTCTCGGCCGCGGTCACCCCTGGGTGATCGGCCGGATGAACGTCGATGCCGCCACCAGCAGCGCGCGCTTCGAAGAGGGCATCCGCATGCTGGTCGAGATCTTCAAAGGCGGTTATATCGAAAAACTCGACGGTGAGTTTTGGCAGATTCGCGACTTCAAACTGAGCCCGCCGCCGATCCAACAGCCGCATCCGCCGATCTACACAGCCGCGGCGACGACACCGCAGAGCGCGATGTTTGCCGGTCAAGTTGGCCAGGGTTTGGTGCAACCGGGCTATCTCGGCATTCCGTTCAAGCTGGTAAGTAGCTTGACCGAGACGTATCGAAATAATTTGCCGGCGGGAGCCAAGAGCGATGTTGTCCTCGGTATTCACTGTCATGTTGCCAAGGATCGCACCGAAGCGATCGACAACGGCGCCGTCGCGCTGTCGAGCCAAGCCGATGTATTTCTGCGCGGTAGACTCAGCCGGCCGGTGGAAACTGAAACCATTCGCACCTACGCGACCAAGAGCGCGTCGCGCGAAGCCTTCGAAAAGCTTTGCACAGTGGAAAAAGCCAAGGCCGCGGTTGCCGCTGAGGGGCCGAACGTAATGGCGGTGTGGGGCACGCCGGAAGAATGTATCGAGAAGATAAAATTTTATATCGACGCGATGCATCCCGAGCAGTTGATGCTCAATATTGCGTCCGGGAGTTTGGCGCAGGATAAGGTGTTGGAGTCGATGCGGCTTTGCGGGCAGGAAGTAATGCCGGTTGTGCGGCGGATGTAAGGGGGAAATTTTGCTCCCAATGGCGGTGTCTCGCGCGCTGGTGAATTCATGAAACTCACGCCGTCAGGGCGGCATACAGTCTCTACTCCTCCCCTATGCTGGATACCGGCTTTCGCCGGTATGACGGAAAAATCTTCAACATCGATTTTTTGCCAGGAAAAAAATTAGCGCTTGCCAAAATCTTTCAGCGCTTCATTGAGATAACTCATCTCGACAAATTTGAATACATCCGGCACCGAGGTTTTTGCACCGGTCTGTTCGTAGTAGACGCGGATGTTGTGTCTCATGCCTTCGATGTTGGGTTCGCCGTCGTAGGGCCAAATGCGGTTCTGCGTGTAATATTCCCAGCCTTTTAATGCAAGCGCAGGCTTTAACTGAATCTCTTTGGCTAGGAATTCCACCGTGGCGTCTTTGTTGGTGTGCATCCAGCGCAGAGACTGCACCATGCCTTTCATGAAGCGCACCATGAGAGGCCGATTTTTTTCGGCCCAAGAGCGCCGGGTCGCCAGCGCGGCGGATTGAAACTGCGGCACGGCGTCGAGCAGACGGCCAAGGGAGTTGAAGCCCAATTCTTCGGCGGCATAGTTCAGCGGCACGGCTACCGTCGTTGCCGAAATCTGCCCAGATTGCAGCGCCGCGAGATTGCCAGAGGAACCGCCGGCGACCACCAGGATTTTATAATCGCGCGGATACTCCAAACCTTTCTGGCGCAGCGCCTCACGGAAAGCAGTGACGGTGCCGCCGGTCAATGACGATGAGCCGACGGTGGTGCCGCGCAGATCTTCGAAGCTTCGGTATTTCTTGCCGGCGACGATGGCTGCCGTCATGCCATTGATGACGCCGCCGGTGATGATGAAGTCGAGGCCGCGATCGCTCGATTCCATGAACGGCTCAGGGCCGCCGGAACCCAACTGGATCGATCCCGCCGCCAGTGCCTGCACGACCATCGGCATGCCGCGCAGCACCACCACTTCGACGTCCAGCCCTTGCTGTTCGAAAAAGCCTTTTTTCCAACCCACCCACAGCGGGCTGTAGCCGAGGGTTTTACTCGAGGGGCCGATATAGATTTTGGGTTTATCCTGAGCCAGTGACACTCGAGTGACGAGCGCAAGCATCAACAGCATTGTTGCAATGAGTAAACGCATAT
>DASSGE010000177.1:0-2090 GCA_035693605.1 Binatia bacterium | reverse complement strand
CGTTGGTAGCGACGATGCCAGTCAGCTTTGCCTGATCAACGACATCGATGATTTCGTCAACTTGGTCGAACTCCATATCGGGAGCGATTTTTACGAACACCGCCTTCGCATCGATCTGTGCACGTCGCGCCAGTTGCAGATTTATCTCCTGGACCGCTAAAAGCAGCTCGCGCAACAGACTTTTTTCCTGCAAGTCGCGCAGGTTGGGCGTATTTGGCGAACTCACGTTAAGCGTAAAGAAATCACCGTGGGGAAATAGCTTCTCGAAGCAGGAAAGAAAATCCGCCACTGCGTCCTTGGTCTCGACGATTTTGCTACGGCCGATGTTCATGCCTAAGGGAATCTTCGGCCACCCGCCGCGGGCACGCAGGCAATCGAGCTTGATCGCGATCGCTTCGGCGCCTTCATTGTTGAAACCTAAGCGATTAATCAAGGCAGCGTCTTCAGGAAGCCGGTAGAGGCGTGGTTTGGGATTGCCGGGTTGAGCCTGCGCGGTAATTGCACCCACTTCCATAAAACCGAAACCGAAGGCCGAAATCATCTTAGGCGCCAGAGCATTTTTGTCGAAACCGCCGGCAAGTCCCACCGGATTGGCAAAAGCGAGCGGGCCGATCTTAACGGCAAGTCGTTCATCTTCGACTTTGTAAAAGTCTTCGAGCGTGCCATAGAGCCACTCGTTGCGCGCGAGCATGCGCAAAACCGCTTCGTGGCTTTGCTCCGGATCTTTACGAAATAAAATTGGCCGAACCAGCGATTTGTAAAGCATAGACATGGCAACGATGTATCGGAAATTAAAAATGACTTCCAGCTATCGAGCCGGCGCAACGACAAAAACCTTTAGAAAAAAAACAGGGGAGCGTAAAAGCTCCCCTGTTGCAACGCTTCGCAGCGGGCGGCGCACGCCGCGGTCGCGAAAACTGTTTACCGTTATTGGTTCAATTTAACGGCGCGCAGGCCGCAGGAGTCATGATCGTGTTCTCCTGCGCAACCATGAATTCTCGGGTCGCGGGCGGCCAGCCGGCGACTTTTTTCGCCGCCTCAGCGCGCAGCCGTTCCCGTTCACCAGCATCTTTGTAGGCCCAAACATGGATAAACTGATTGAGCGGGCCGATCATGGTCTGGCCGGCAAACACCAACGGCGAGATTTTGGTCCGCTCAGGAATCACCTTGCCGAAACGCTCCATCACCATGGGCATGGTGCCGGGCTGGTAGGTATAGGTACGAAATTCGTAGATCTCGCCAAGTTTCTTTTCCGGCAACGGCGGGGAAAATGGCGCCAGCTGAATAATCTTGTTTTCCTGAGTGACGATAAACTCTTGTGTCTTGGGCGGCCATTTGCCGGTCTTACGTGCTTCGTTGCCGATGCGCTCGCGATCCTCGAAACTTTCATAAGGCCAGACATGAGTCACACGGTTCAAGCCACCGACTTCGGAACAAAATAGCCCCAGCAACTTGGAAATTTGCAGCCGCGCCGGCAATCCCGCAGCAAAGCCTTCGACAAAATTATTGGTCATCCCAGGTTTCAAAACATAGGTTCGCATCTCAAGAAACATAGTGTGCCCCCCTTCAAGAAATTTCCCTATCCTTTCCATAATCTTCTACGATATTGCAACCGTAAAATTCCGTCGCGACGCGATCCTCGGGTTCTAATCCGCTGGTCAGCCAGTGGAAAGCACCTGGCGGGCTAGCTCCCACAACCAACCGGCATCGCCAGAAATTAACTCGCACGGCGAAAGACAGCCAAAAGGTTGGTCAATCGACAGACTTTTTCAAAATTGTCTCGAAGACTGGGCTCGGGAACAAAAATATACGGTCACAAACTCCAACAACCGACCGAATCTCTGCCAATCTCCATTGGTACATGGGTTGCGTTGCCTCGAATGTTCGACCACAGGAAAAAAGCGGTAAACCCATATGCAAGACCGACAAGATAGCTTTCAGGCTGATAACCCGTTGGAGCGCAAGCAATCGGACAGGGCGAGTCCGGTAGACGAAAGCGCGTGGCGGGAACCAAGTAACGCCGCGCGTTGGTCTGAGCCAACATCCGCGTACGCATGGACGCGATGGCAACGCACTAAACGTCCTTATTA
>DASSGE010000176.1:0-3545 GCA_035693605.1 Binatia bacterium | reverse complement strand
CAACCGAGAGAGTCAACCAATTCCGTGGCGCCGTCGGTAACCAAAGTCATGAGCGCGGCACCGACGATCGGGCCGAAGAGCGTGCCCATGCCGCCAAGGATCGGTCCCAAAATCATTTCGACGGAGCGATTGATATT
Organism: Binatia bacterium; assembly: GCA_035693605.1. Classification (GTDB taxonomy): domain Bacteria; phylum Desulfobacterota; class Binatia; order UBA9968; family UBA9968; genus DP-20. The sequence continues at coordinate 3,408 of DASSGE010000176.1, read as the reverse complement.
GAATATCTGTTCGGGAAAAAGATTGTTGTAATAAAAGGCCAAAAATACACCGGCGACCCCAGTCATCGCTGCGCTGATGACGACCGCGAGCATTTTCCAGCGAAACGTGTTGATGCCGAGAGCCCTTGCGGCTTCTTCGTTTTCGCGGATCGCCTGCCAGTAATAGCCTGATCGTCGGCCCAACAACCAGGTGGACGCTCCGAACGCGAGCGTCGCGAGCGTCAACATGACGTAGTAATACATTGCCGGCGGGCCGCGCAGGTTGAGCCAGTCAACATGCTTTTGTTGAGCGACTTTGAGAAACAGGCCCGCCGATCCGCCGACCCAGGCGAAATGATCGAAGCCGATGCGGGCGAACTCGGCGAATGCGATGGTTAAAAGCGTGAAGTAAACGCCGGAGATGCCGGAACGAAAGGCCAGGGCGCCGAGAAAAGCGCCGAGGGCGATGCAAGCAAAGATCGCGAGCCATACGCCCATCCAGGGACTGACGTCAAAGTGAAAATAGAGCGCGCCGGCGGTGTAGCCGCCGACGCCGAGGTACAAGGCATGGCCTAGAGACAGTTGGCCGGCGAAGCCCATCATGATGTTCCAGGCTTGGCCGGTGTAGGCGAAAAACAGGAAGAGCGTGGCCAGGGAAAGGAAATAATTATTGGTGAATGCCGGCAGGGCGATTAGCGTGACTGCCAACAATGCCAGCAAAAATGACGCGCGCCGATTCACCGATTCCCGCCTAACAGACCGCGCGGACGAAGCAGCAATACGACGATCAGCAAGGCGAAGCTGAACATGCTCTTGGCCGACGGCAGGATAAACAGCCCTGCCAGCGCTTCCGACAAACCGATCAGGACACCGCTGAGCAGCGCGCCATTCATCGAACCGAGACCACCGACAATGACGATCACGAATGCGAGCAGCGTATAGCCTGGGCCGATCGCCGGCGTCAGATCGATCAGCAGAACCATCATGCAGCCGGCGACAGCGACGCAAAGTGTCCCCAATGCGAACGACAGGGCATAGAGCTGGTTGACGTTCAGGCCAACAATTTTAGCCCCAAGCCAGTTGTCGGCACAGGCGCGGATCGCTGTGCCGCCGCGCGTAAAGCGAAAGAAGGCGAACAGCGCGGCAGCCGTGCCGACTGCGACCAGCGCGGCGTAGAGTTTACCGCGGTCGACCAATAGCGGGCCGAGTTCGATGGATTCAAGTAAACTGTCGAGCCGCACGCTGCGCGCGTCCGGGCCGAAGATCATCAGTTGGGTGTTGGTCAGGATGATCGCGATGGAAAGCAGCAGCATGAACTGTGAATGCTCGGGACGGGTGACAAATGGATTGACGATCCAGCGTTGCAGGCCGTAGCCCAGAACAAAGAAAAGTACCGCAACCGGGAGAACGGCGATAAAGGGATTTAGCTCGAAGGTGCTGAACAGTATCACGCTGGCGTACATGGCGAGCGTCATCATCTCGCCGTGGGCAAAGTTGACCACACGCGCGACGCCGAAGATAACCGAGAGTCCGAGTGCCATGAGGCCGTAAACGAGACCGGTGAGAATGCCGGAGATAATGACGTTGGCTAAACTTACGAAGTCGATGGGCATTGCAAAAGCTTTCGTTCAAGGTTCAAGGGTTCAAGCGTTCAAGGTTCGGATCTGAATCTGACGTTGAACATTGAACTTTTGAACCTTGAACGGCGACCGCAGGTCGCTACGCTCGCTTATATTCCGCCCAAGGAAACTTCGGTTTCGCTTCGGCCGATGCCGCTGGTAACACAACCACCGGCTGCTGGCCTTGGTTCTGGATACACGCGGAAAAATTGCCTTCGACTTGGCCTTTGACGTTGAACTTGATCGGCGCTCCGATCATCATGCGATCGCTTATTTCCGTCTGGCGAATCGCTTCGGTGAGTACTTGTGCATGGGTTGACTTCGCGCGCTTGAACGCGTCGGCGGCGATCAACACGGCTTCGAAGGTAAAGCCGACATTGAGCGCATGAAACTTCAATTGATCTTTCGGATTTTGTTTTTTGAACGCGGCATCGACAGATTTCGTCATAGCCGCTTGGGGATCGAACCAAGGGACATTGGAGATGCAGCCTTCGGAAAGTTTGCCGAGGGTTTGGAAAAACTGGTTCTCGTACATGCCGGGAGAGCCGGGACTGACTACACCCATGACGTTCCAGCGCTGCTTGACGATCTCCCGGCGCAGCACGATGGCATCGTTCAAGCGGCAAACCAGCAGCAAGAAATCGGCTTTGGTCGCCTTCGCTTTGCTGACTTCCACCGTCAAGTCTTTGGCGGCCGGATCGTAGGCGATCGTGTCGGTGAGTTTAAACGGCAAATTCAACTGCGGCAGGATCGCGCCGATCGCCTTGGCATTGGCCTGGCCGAAGGTGTCGTTGACGTGCATAAACACCGCGGTGTGTGGGATGGTGCCGGTGGCCTTGAACAGCTCGCTGGTGAGGGCGAGGCCGTTCTTGACCAATTCCGTGGCGATCGGGAAATTGCGAAAGACATATTTATAACCCTGCTCGGTGATCTGCGGCGCCGCCGCGATGTTGACAATAAACGGCACGCCGCGCTGCTCGGCAACCTGTGCGATAGCCGCCGCCGCGCCGGAGTCGAATGGACCGACCAGGCAGTGCGCGCCTTCTTGAATCAGTTTTTCCGCGCGCGTTCGTGCCGTGTCGACGTTGGTCTCGGTGTCGGCGTTGAGCAGTTCGATGTCGACGCCAAGCCGGTCTTTGATCACCGCCGGTGCGAGATCCGCGCCTTTTTGGCAAGACTGGCCGATCAAGCCCTGTAAGCCGGACTTGGGCAGCAGCACGCCGACCTTCAGTTTAATGGTCTGTGCGCGGATGATGTTGAAGGGCGCCAAGGTGGCGGCGCCGGCGGCCAGAAACGTCTTGTTGAATTGTCGGCGGTTCATGATGTCTAGCAGCTATCGTTAGAGTCGGGTTATTAAGGTAGGGCGCGCGGAACAATGGATGTTTCGAGTAAAACATTCACCGCCGCCGGCGATCCGCCAATAATGCTTCTACTGCGGAAGTCGCACGACGGCGGTGGACGCCGGTAATTTGCAGAACATCCCTGACTGGGCGTACCGATTCGATAATTTCGCTGGTGAGCCCGGCCCGGGCTAGAAGCCGTGCGACCGGCTGTCGATATGAGGTTACGACAATCTCGTGGCCTCTTTTGACCAAGCCTAGATAGCGACTCAGGTGGGCTTTCAGATTGGTTACGCTCACGGTGGTCATGATTCAATATGACTATTTTCTCGTCATGCCGTCAACGGATCGTACAGTCATCAGTTCCCCATCATCTTCTTGACCCGCTCGATGACGTCGTTGGGCTGATCCATGAGCTTTTTGATCAACCCTTCGAGCTCGTCGCCGGGCGTCGGGTCGATATCCATTCT
>DASSGE010000175.1:0-2505 GCA_035693605.1 Binatia bacterium | reverse complement strand
ATGGCGATACGCCGCCATGATCGGCAGCATCTCGCCGTCAACCCGATGAATCGAGCCATGATCAGCGCCGCACAAGTGCGTCGCATTCTCCAACAACGTCTGCAACACTGGCTCCAGGTCAAACGTCGACCGGCTGATGATCTTCAGAACCTCGCTAGTGGCAGTCTGCTGCTCCAGGGCTTCAGTTAAATCTTGGTTGCGTTGCCGCAGTTCTTTGAACAGCCGCACGTTCTCGATAGCGATAACCGCTTGATCGGCGAAAGTCTTGACGAGCTCGATTTGCCGGTCAGTGAATGGCTCGACGACTTCTCGCCAGATCACGAATGTTCCGATGGCTGTTCCTTCTCGCAGCAAAGGCACCGCCAGCAACGTGCGAGCGCCGGTCTGCCGCGCCAAAGCTTGCACTCCGGGGGCGTCTGCTCGGGCGTCAAGAATGTGAACAGTCTTCCGTTCGAGAAACGCCAAAGCGCCGGGGAAGCTCGGATTCAGTGGGACGGGATTGGCTTTCAGCACCGCGATTCGTTCGGGACTTTCATTGTAATGAGCGACCACCGGCAAAAATTCTCCATCGGCTTGCCGGATATGGCCGCGCGCGGCACCGGCGAGCTTCACGGCGTTGGCGAGAAGGACATCGAGCACCGGCTCGAGCTCGCTTGGCGAGGAGGCAATCACGCGCAACACCTCGCCCGTCGCCGTCTGCTGCTCCAACGCCTCGGTCAGATCACGGTTGCGGACCTGCAGCTCTTGGAACAGCCGCACGTTCTCGATCGCAATGACGGCCTGGTCGGCGAACGTTTTCACCAGGTTAATCTGATTTTCCGCAAAAGGTTTTACCTCGCGTCGCCACATTCCGAGGGCGCCGATTGGCGCACCATCCTTGAGCAGCGGGACAGCCAAAACGGTTCGATAGCTGAGCCCACGCTGATCGCCGATGAAAACATACTGAGGATCGCTGTTGACATCCTCTATGTGGACAACGTTTCGATCCAGAATCGCGCGACCCACCGCCGTTGCTTGCGTCGCCGATGTTGGAAACCGCCGCTTCCCGACTTCAACTTGCTCGGGAGTCATACCGTACTGCGCTTCGATGGTGACGAGTTGACCGTCAAAACGGTGAGCGGAGCCGAACGATGCTTCGCAGAGCCTCGTCGCGCTTTGCACTATCGCGTCGAATACCGGCCGCACATCCGTAGGCGAGCTGCTGATCACCCGCAGAACTTCACTCGTCGCCGTTTGCTGATCGAGTGCCTCGGTTAGATCACGGTTGCGTGATTCGAGTTCTTTAAACAGACGGACATTCTCGATTGCGATCACGGCTTGATGCGCGAAGGTTTGAAGCAAGTTGATCTGTTGGTCGGAAAAGGGACGGATCTCATCACGACGAGCCTGAATCACGCCGATCGAAACGTCTTCTTTCAGCAAAGGCACACTGAGCGTGCTGCGCTGGCCCCATTCTCGCGCGAGGGCGCTACCTTCGGGAAACTCCTCGGTTTCGCTCTGCGGATCGACAAGATGGATTGTGCGGCGTTCGATGACCGTGCGCCCACTGACAGTCCCACGGTGGAGCGGGATGTCGCCACCGGCAATTTCGCCGTGATGCGCCACCAGGCGCAATACTTCACCGTCGACTTGCAGGACCATGACATCGAAGGCTTCACACAGCTGTGCGGCGCTGTGCGCAATCGTGTCAAACACCGGTTGAACATTGGTCGGAGAAGCGGCGATCACCCGCAACACTTCACTGGTGGCGTTTTGTTGGGCCAGTGCCTCGCGGAGTTCGGAGTTGGATGATTCCAGTTTGGCGGTTTTGGTTTTGACCTGTTCAAAAAGATTGATGTTCTCGACGGCGACACCGATCTGATCGCACATTGAATTGATCAGGCGGACTTCCTCGGTAGTTAACGTTCGCGGCTGCTTGCCGAGGCAGGAAATCGTCCCGGCGAATCTCTTTTTTGACTTAATCGGAAATATTCCAAAGAAGCAGTACTCGCCCTGGCTCGCTCTTGACTGGCTCAGCTCCAGGTAGCGTGGATCGGTGTTGACATCCTCGAATATTATCGGCTCGCCGGTCTCGGCTACCATCCCTTGGATTCCCCGTCCCTTTCGAAACGTCATCGGCGCCGCGGCTCGCCCGTCGAGTCCGAACGAGGCCATCGCATTCAAGGTTTCGCGCGCTTCATCAAAGATAAAGATCCGCACCGCGTCGAAATGAAAAATTTCTGTGATCTTCTTCACTACTTCATCGAGCACTGGCTTGATTTCAAGCGATTGGCTGGCCGCAGCCGTGACATCGTGCAGCGCCGCCAAATCGCGGCTGCGCGTTTCACGCTCTTGAAACAGCCGAGCGTTTTCAATGGCGATCACCGCTTGGTCGGCGAAGGTTTCGAGGAGTTTAATTTGCGAGTCGGTGAAGGGACGTACCTCGGTGCGCCGGATCAAAATCGCACCGATCGGCAATGAATCGGATAGCAACGGTACCGCCAGGGTAGTTCGATGACCGATCCG
>DASSGE010000174.1:0-2348 GCA_035693605.1 Binatia bacterium | reverse complement strand
ACTTTCCCTTGGCGTTGAAGGTGATCCGGAAGATCGAAACAATCGTTCGCCAGGAGATGGACCGCGCCGGCGCGCAAGAATTGCTCATGCCGATTTCATCCCCGGCAGAACTGTGGCAGGAAAGCGGCCGCTGGGAGCTTTATGGCAAGGAATTGATCCGTTTCAAGGACCGCCATGAACGCGATTTCTGTCTCGGTCCAACCCATGAGGAGATCATCACCGATTTGGTGCGGCGCTCGGTGCGCTCCTATCGCGAGTTGCCGTTCAATTTATATCAGCTCCAAACCAAGTTTCGCGACGAAGTGCGGCCACGTTTCGGATTGATGCGCGGGCGTGAGTTCATCATGAAAGACGCTTATAGTTTTCACGTCGATATCGAAGATTGCCGGCGCGAATACGACAACATGTATCAGACTTACAAGCGGATCTTCAGCCGCTGTGGATTGAGTTTCCGGCCAGTGGAAGCGGACACCGGCGCCATCGGCGGCAGCCAGTCACATGAGTTCCAAGTGCTTGCCGAGTCCGGCGAAGACGCCATCGTCAGCTGCGATAGCTGCGACTACGCCGCTAACGTGGAGAAGGCCGAAGTCAAAGGCAAGTTGCCGGCGGGGCGAGATATTTCCCAGGAGTCGCCAAAATTGGCAAAGGTCGCGACACCCGGGAAAAAAACCGTTCCGGAGGTCGCCGAGTTTTTGAAACTGAGCGCCGACAAATTCATCAAGACGCTGGTCTACACCACTGATGCCGGCGAACTGATCGCAGTGCTGGTGCGTGGCGATCATGAAATCAACGAACTGAAACTGCGCGCGACGCTCGGTTGCCGCCAAGCCGATCTTGCCGACGAAAACGCTATTACCGCAGCTACCGGCGTGGTACCCGGCTATTTGGGGCCGATCGATTTAAAGCTGCGCGTTATCGCCGATCTGTCGGTGCATGGCATGCGCGGCGCGGTGACCGGTGCTAACGAAGCCAATACTCATTTCATCAATATCGATCAGGAGCGCGACTTTACGCCGAGTGCCTTCGCCGATTTGCGCCTGGCGGTTAGCGGTGATCCTTGTCCGCGCTGCGACTCCGGTAAGCTACAGACCCATCGCGGCATCGAGGTCGGCCAGGTTTTTTATCTCGGCACGAAGTACAGTGAAAAAATGGGGGCAACATATCTCGACGCGGAGGGTCGCGAGCAACCCATCGAGATGGGCTGTTACGGCATCGGCATCAGCCGCATGGTGGCCGCCGCTGTCGAACAGAACCACGATGCCAACGGCATTATCTGGCCGTTGTCCATCGCGCCGTTTCAGGTGCTGGTGCTGCCCATCAATTACAAAGAAGCAAAACTGCGCGAGGCCGCGGAAAAACTTTATCAAGACTTGCAGCGCGCCGGCGTCGAAGTCATGCTCGACGATCGCGACGAGCGGGCCGGCGTCAAGTTCAAGGACGCCGATCTGATCGGCATTCCGCTGCGCGTCACCATCGGCGCCAAGGGATTGGACAAAGGCTGTATCGAACTACGCACTCGGCGCGACGGCAAGACCGATGATGTGCCGCTCGGCGACGCGGTGAAGACCATTCAGTCGCTCATTGCCCAGGCGGTTCAGGGTTAAGACATGACTTCAAAGCTCGAGCTGGTACGCAAACACGGGTCCATGCGCGAGCGATTGATCGTCGCCCTCGACGTCGACACTTTGGAACAAGCCACCGATTTGGTGCGCCAACTTGCCGGCGAAGTCGGCATGTTCAAGATCGGCAAGCAGCTGTTCACCCACGCTGGACCTCAGGCAGTACGGCAGATTCAAGAGCTGGGCGGCGAAATTTTTCTCGATCTCAAATTTCACGATATCCCCAATACCGTCGCCAAAGCGGCCATTGAGGCGACCCGGCTGGGCGTGAAAATGTTCAACGTGCACGCTTCGGGTAGTCTTGAGATGATGTGTATGACGGTCAAGGAAGTGAAACGCGTCTGCCGGCACCAAAAGCTGCGCAAACCGATCATGCTGGCGGTGACCGTGCTGACGAGCTTGAACCAGGATGATCTCGAGCGGGTCGGCGTCGAGCGCAAGGTCGCCGATCAAGTAGTGCGATTGGCCCTGCTTACCAAAGAAGCGGGGATGGACGGTGTGGTTGCTTCGCCCCATGAAGTTGCAGACATCCGCGAGGCTTGCGGCCAGCGCTTCGTCATCGTCACGCCGGGGATTCGCCCGTCAGACGGCAACCGCAACGACCAGCAGCGCGTCATGACGCCGCAGGACGCCGTGCGCGGCGGCGTCGACTACATTGTCGTCGGCCGGCCAATCATCGAAGCCAAAGATCCGGTGGCCGCCGCCCGCGCCATCGTCGCCGACATGCAG
>DASSGE010000173.1:0-3658 GCA_035693605.1 Binatia bacterium | reverse complement strand
GATGACATCGTCGCCGGGTTGGGCGCAACCGACATTGTTTTAGTCGAAGGATTTCACAACGAACCGCGAGCGAAAATCGAAGTGCGCTCGGCTCGAACCGATGCCGCTTTGTGCGCCAAGGACGTAAACTTGGTGGCGGTTGTGGCGCCGGAGGCGCACCCGGCCTCGGTCCCAACCTTTTCGCCAGGAAGCATCCAGCCGATTGCCGATTTCATTGAGCGCGAGATATTAGCGCGACCCTAAAGACGGGGGCATCGAGGCAAGGCAAACTCTAACCCGTCTTGCGTTTGCGAGCGCTGGGCCTGCCTTCCAAAAGTTTTTCGCGCAAGAATTCGAGGATAGCGATATGTTTATTGGAATCTTGAATCATCGTCGAATAAAGCAGTGCAAATACATCGCGATAGAGACCGCGGCTCTGCTTTCTCAGCCGTTCATACTCCTTGATTCCCGTGCGCTCAGCGTCGATATAACCCTCCAACGATGTCAGCAAACGCTTGCCGGTCGGGCCCGGTTCGTAGACTCGTCGCTTCAATCCCTGGGATCTTGTCCAAGCCAATTCATCCTTGAGTTTTGAAATCATCCGCTTGGTCAGGTCATGGTGCCGGTCCTCATCGGCGACAATCAGGCCAAGCAGCAAACGCACCAAAGGATCGCTGGACTGATTGGCCAGCGCCTGGTAACCGGATAACCATTGCTGTTCCTGAGTTGCGTGCGCCTGGAATTCCAACATCAAATGCTGCACCGAGGAGAACTCCGGCGACTCGGGGATTCCCCAGGTTGCGTCTTCAGTCCACTGACTGGCGATGGATTTGATCGCATTAGCCCGAGGTGCTCGCGCCATGACCGTTCTCCTTATAATTACCTGCACCTTGGATACATCGATTGATGGATTTACACACAGCAAGGCAAGTGCCACGAGATTTCCTTGCTAATACTGTCTGCGCCTTCCGACAATCAGAAATTACCCCGGGAAAATTTCCGAAGGTTGAGAAAATTACCGCCATGATCAATCAAAACACTCGCGAAACGATGGCATTCGTATTGCGGTATCTCAGTAATAATCCAGGCGATGGGGTGGTCCATGACATCAGTCGAAGCCTTTGTTTCTCGGTATCGCGAGCCCTTGGAAAATGCTCCCCTCGATCTCGTTCAAGATTGGAAACGCGCTCACCCTGAAGCAAAGATCGTCGGCTGCTATCCGGTCTACACTCCGGTCGAACTGATCCACGCCGCCGGAATGCTGCCGGTCGGCGTCATCGGCGCGGGCAACCGGTTGGAGATCGCCCACGCCGACTCCCGTTTCCAGTCGTTCGTCTGCTCAATAGTGAAAAGCACCTTGGAGCTGGGTCTCACCGAGAAACTCAAATTTCTCGACGGCATGGTCTTCCATTCGATCTGCGATCCGGCGCGCAATCTCGGCAGCGTGTTCACGCGCAATTTCCCTGATCTCATGGTGGAATATATTCACTTTCCGCAGAACATGACTTCGCCGCACACCATTGAGTATTTACTCGCTGAATACAAAAGGATCGCGGTCAGCTACGAGAAACTCGCACGCCGGAAAATCACCGACGAAGCGCTGCGAACTAGCATCGCGCTTTACAATACCCAGCGGCGCTTGGTGCGAGAACTTTATGCCATCCGCAAAGCGACGCCGCAGAATCTTTCGACCATCGAGTGTTACGTCCTGACGCGCATCGGCACGCTGTTGCCTCCCGGGCAGCATATCTCGATCCTGGAGGAAGTCATCCCGCAACTTCGTCAGCGCAATGAAAAACCCAAGGACCGGATCAGGGTTGTTCTCGAAGGCTCATTCTGCGAGCAGCCGCCCATTGAACTGATCGAGGGGCTGGAGGCGGCCGGTTGTTACATCCTGGACGACGATTTCCTCATCGGCTGGCGCTGGTTTTCCGAAGATATCCCCACTGACGGCGACCCCATGCGAAATCTCGCCAATGCTTACCTAAACCGCAGCGTTTATTCAGGCGTCAAACACGATACGCGTGAGTCCAAATCCAAACACTTGATCGACAAATTCAACGATGCCCGCGCCGACGCGGTATTGATCCTGGCCGCCAAATTCTGCGAGCCCGCTCTGTTCGACTACGCGCTCTATAAACGGGCCCTGGAGAAAGAAGGCATCCCGCACCTCTGCCTCGAGTTCGAGGAAAAGATGTGGATTTTCGATAAAGCGCGCACCGAGGTCGAAACTTTTGTCGAATCAATGCTTTTTGATTAGGAGACTGTTATGGCCGAAACGGCAACAGCAGAAAAAACTCAGTACCAGGGTCAGATGCATCTTTTACAGAAGGAAATGATGGGGCGCTACTTCGAGCGCGTTACCCGTGCCGCCGAACAGGGCGAAGGCAAAGCCGTCTACATGCTGATCAGCGGCAATCCGGTGGAGCTCATCCAGGCGTTTGACTTGATCCCGGTCTATCCAGAGATCGACGCCCTGCAGCTGGCGGCGAAGAAGAGCGCCCTGCCCTTCATCCTCAAGGCCGAAGAGTTGGGCTACTCGATGGACAACTGCGCGTATGTGAAAGCCGATGTCGGTCTGTTTCTCGGCGACCGCAAAACCCCGTTCGCAACCATCCCGCTGCCGTCGCTGATTCTCTGCAATTATGTCGGCTGCAATGTCTACCTGCAGTGGTTCGAGCACCTGGCCGAATACTGCGACGGGGAGCTCTACAACCTCGACATTCCGTTCCTGCGCGACCCCTCCGGCGTGCCAAGCGCGGAGGACGTCACCTACGTGGTGCGCCAACTCGAAGAAGTGATCGAGGCCTGCGAGCGATTGACCGGCAAGAAACTCGACTACGCAAGGCTCAAACAAATCGTCAGCCGCTCGAGTGAAACCGGCCAAATGTGGTCGCGGATCAAAGCGCTGACTAAGAATGTACCTTCGCCGTTCGATGCCTATTTCGACTCGGTGACCATGATGGCGCCGCTCTATTGTCTGCGCGGAACCGAAGAAGGCGTGCGCTTCTTCGAGACCGCCCTCAAGGAGATGGAAGAGAAAGCGCGCTTGGGCCAGGGACCGTTGCCGCAGGAGCGCTTCCGCTTCGTCATCGAAGGGCCGCCGCCGTGGGGCCATCTGCGAACTTTTAGAGATATGTTTTCCAAATGGGGCGCGGTGGCGGTGGCGTCGACTTACTCCACCGTCGGCGGCCTGTGGGAATTTGGTTTTCATCACGACTCCAATCATCCTTTGGAATCCATCGCCCAGCATATGCTCCAATGGAACGTGACCAACCGCAACTTTCTGCAACGTTACCAACAGATCCGCCGGTACGTCGAAGAGTGGCATGCCGACGCCCTGGTGATTCATTCGGTGAAGAGCTGCCGGCTTTTCTCCGCCGGCCAGGGCGACATGCGTGAATATTTCACCAAAGAGCTCAACGTCCCCACCCTGTTGATCGAATCGGATCTCGAAGACCCGCGATATTTTTCCGAAGCCCAGCTCAAAAACCGAGTCGACGCGTTTTTCGAATCGTTGGAACACAAGAAAATGGTCCGAGCCGGAGCGGAAGCGGGAGACGCAACATGATGTTCGCCGCAGGCATTGACGTTGGGTCTACTCAGACCAAAGGCATCATCGTCAACGACAAGTTCGAGATCGTCGCCAGGGCTTTGACCGACACCGGCGCCTATGTCA
>DASSGE010000172.1:0-7243 GCA_035693605.1 Binatia bacterium | reverse complement strand
CGCGCCGGCGAAATGAGTGTTGCGCCAAGTGCCCGGAGCGTCGTGGGCGGCGGTCATGAAGATGAGCTTGGGATCGCTCGGGCGAAACACGAATCCATCGGGATAGCCGCCGATTTCGTCTTCTCTGCGCGTCCACTGTTCCCAGGCGGCGCCGCGCTCCGGGCCGGCGTAGAGGCCGCGGCCGGTCACGGCGTACAAAAACTTCGCGTTGCTCGGATGAATCATCAGTCGATGGACATCTTCGTAGAGGCTCGCAAACTCTTCCCAGCTCTCGCCGCCGTCGGTGCTGCGCAGCAGGCCGCCGACCTCGACGGAGGCATAAATGGTGTTCGGATTCTCGGGGTCGAAGTTGATGTGCTTGACATGGCCGATGTGGGGCGGTGCGGGAAAGCTCCACTTGGGGACGCTCGGCACCGCGCGCAAATTGGCCAGCTCGCGCCAATTGAGACCCAAGTCATCGCTGACGAAAAGATGCGCCGGTTCGGTGCCGGCAAACAGGCGCACGCGGCCATTGATATGTTTTGCCGCCAACGAATAGACGTTGTTTTGCGTCATGCCGTTGTTGCGCGCCTCCCAGCTTTTGCCCTGGTCGGCGCTGACCATGACGCCGCCGTGAAACGCCCCGGCGAAAACCAGGCCGCTCTCAGGTTCAATAATGATCGCGCTCAGATGCTTGTCGGTGATGGCGCGATGGGCGATGCGCCATTGTGAGCCGGGAGCGTCACGTTCAATGGTGACAGCGCCCTCACGTGTGCCGACGAGAATTTGTCTGGTGGCTGATGGCGATGAGTAAATGGTCGTGCCGCCGTGAGATAAACCGATGGGCATGAGAGATTCCTCCTGCGCGCTTTAGATTGCTCGTGCAATTTGCGGTTAACATTCCACTTCACTATTTTTCTGTCAAGCGCGATCGGATTTGACAGCTTTGGCGGATTGCGGGAAGCTCGCCGCAGAAGGAGAGGGTCGATGAAAGCTGAGAGTATGTATCGGCGCGGGCCAGAGGCGATTCACAATTTTACTCGAGCGGAAAATGCCGCGCTGACACAGGTCGGCCCCGGCTCTCTGATGGGCAATTTGTTCCGGCAATATTGGATCCCGGTCACGCCGGCGACGGACATGGGGGAGGCCGGCGGGCGACCGTTACGGGTGAAATTGCTGGGGGAAGATTTAGTGCTGTTTCGGACCCAGAGCGGTCAGTTGGGGTTGATCGGTTCGTTTTGCCCGCATCGCTTGGCGCCATTGTTCTTTGGCCGGGCCGAAAGCGACGGCCTGCGCTGCCCCTATCACGGCTGGAAGTTTGCAGCCGATGGGAAGTGTCTTGAGATGCCGAACATTCCCGCCGACCTGGCATTCACCGAACGGATCCATCATCCCGGTTATCCTTGTGTCGAGCGCGGCGGAATTATCTGGACCTTCATGGGGCGCGGTACCGACGTTCCCGAGTTGCCTGATCTGGAATTTCTTCGCGTCGATGACGGCGACCGGCAATACCGGATGTTTTTCCAACAGTGTAATTATCTCCAAGTGCTTGAAGGCGGCATCGATCCGACGCATGTCATGTGGCTGCACTCGCCATACGATCTCGCCGATGAAGAATTGACGGCAACCAACCAGCCGGACCAACACCGGGTGGCGCAGCGATCCGGTGCCAGAACTCCCTTGGATGTCGCGATGGCCGACACGCCGGGTGGCTTTACCTATGGCGCCAAGCGGCCGGCGGGTGAGGGCAAGAGTCTCTGGCGCATCAATCAATTCATCATGCCTTTCTATACGATGCCGCCGGGGGTGATCAAAAGCAGGCTCGCGCCTATGTTCCCGTTGACGACGAGAGCTGCGTGAAATGGCAGATCAAGTGGTTTCCGAGCAAGCGCATTAAAGCGGCTTCCAAAGAAACGTTACGCGGCGCGTTTGCCGAGGAAGCTTACGATGCGCCGACGAATGCGTTGCCTTTCGGCCATGTCCGGATGAAAGCTAAGAAGGACAACGACTATCTCATGAACTGGGATCTCCACAAGTCGCGGCGCTTCGGCATCGCCGGGGTGAATTTGCAGGACGTTTGCGTGACCGAAAACGAGGGCCCATCACCGATTCTTGATCGCACCAAGGAAAATCTCTGCGCCGGGGATCTGACCATCATCAGGGCGCGGCAGATGTTGTTAGAGGCGGCACAAGCGCTGCGCGACCAAAGCGCACCGCCCGCTGGCGCACGCGATCCGGCGGTCTACCGCGTGCGCGGCTGCGCCGTGGTGATCCCTGACCAGGTCGACTGGATGGAAGGGGCGCGGCAGTCGATGACGGTGCCCAAGGAAGAATAGGGCAGTTCCAACGATGCTCACTCGCCGCATTGGTGGCGGAATTCGTCGCTTGTGGCGTTGTGCGTCGCACCAATCTTAACTGCTAGCGCAGGCTTCGTCCCGGCGGGTCGAATTTGCCATTGACGCCGTTTTCCTTGAGCACGTCGTCGATAAAGCGAGTGTCGGCCCATTCGCCGATGTCAATCTTCGGCAGTTTGTCAAAGGCGGCGGTCTGATAATAAAAGTCCGCTGTTTTTTTGTAGGTTTCCAAATTCATCAGGCCGTTGACCGCCCATGAGGTTCTAAATCCGTTCCATAAATTCACCGCGTCGGCGCGCTCGAGTTTGGTGCGGCGTTTGGTGATCGCCGCCACCCAGGCTTCCTGGTTTTCGGCAAAGTGGCGCGCGGTCTTGACGATCGCGGTGGTGAAGCGGCGCAGCTGCTCGGGTTTTTCTTCGATCACTTTTGTCGTGGCGGCGTTGACTTTTTCCACCACCGTGGCGTTTTCAAAGAAAGTGTTGTGGTCGACGAGAATCCTGACGCCGGGCTCGCGTTGAATCGATGCCCAGGTTCCCACCGACATCGAGGTGGCATCGACCCGCCCGGCGACCAGTGCTTGAGCGCGAGTGGTCGGCACGCCCATCGCCAGCACGGTGAGGCTCGCAGGATTTACCCCGAGGGCTCTCAGGGTGAGCATCGATTGGGTGTGATCGACGCTGCCGAGCCGCGCCACGGCGAAGGTCTTCCCCTGCAGCCCTTGCACCGATTTGATTTCGTCGCGCGCCGCGATGAGAAAGTACAAGCGCGCATCGGGCGAATGGATCGCGCGCATCGGCGCGCTCTTCGATGCCGTCAGGCGTATCACTTCCGAGGTCGACACGTTGCCGATGTCGATATCACCGGAGATCATCGCGGCGATCGCGAGCGGTGTGCCCTGAAACTCGATCAGTTCGATATCGAGGCCTTCGCGTTGATAGAACCCCAAATCTTTGGCGAGCCAGAGCACAGAGTTGGGCAGCGGCGGGACCGGCGAAGAGCCGAGGCCGACGCGTAGCCGTAAAACTTCTTTGGGTTTCGCTTCGGCGGCCCTTGCCGGCAGCGCCTGGAGCAGTAGGCCGAGAGCCAAAAGTGTGACGAAATGTTTCATCGATTCGTGTTTTTATTTCTTCTTGTCGCAAACAGCAAGTCGCTAACACTCTTCCCAGAACCAGTAAACGCCAGGCGCTTGACGTTGTCTCGCGCCCACTGTAAACGAAACAGAGGTCTTGGCGCTGGCCGTGTCAGTCGCATGGAGGAGGTTAAGCATGGGTTCCAACGAAAAAATTGTCGTGTTCGGGCCGGCGCTGCCGATGAATTTGGCGCCCATGTGGGTAGCCCACGACAAGGGTTTTTTCAAAGAGGAAGGCTTGGACGTCGATCTGCGGCCAGTGCAAGGCATCCCGGACAGCCAGCATCCGCGTCATCAATGGCGCAAAGACGGCGCGATCATTTTTCAATCACCGGGTGGTTCGCCGCCGTTTCGCTCGGTGCTGGAAAATCGCGATCATATCGACGGTGAAGTCAATGTCGTGTCGATCGCCAATCGCACGGCGCATGTGTTCGTCGCCAAGCCTTACGTCAAAGATGTTACGGATTTAAAAGGCCGAAAGATCGCCGGTGATCTCAAAGGTGGTTCGAGCATGGACGCCAAGATGGTCATGCGTCACTTCGGCGTCGATCCGGAAAGAGATGTCACCTGGATCGACAGCCGCGGCAAGCCGCCCAATACCGAGCGCTTTCGACTGGGGCTCTTTGAACGAGGCGAAGTCGACGCGGTGTGTTGCGATCCACCGCACTGGAATATCGCCGTGCAGATGGGCGGTCATGCGCTGCAATCGTGCCGCGACTTGTTTTCGATCCCCGAGGCCGGTTTCTCCACTTCGCCGGCGGTTATTGCCGAGAAGCCCTTCGTGGTCAAAGGCATGGTGCGCGCGCTCTTGCGTGGCGTGATGGTGGCGCGCCACAGTAAGCAAGAGACTCTCGACTCGATCCTACGTCATAACCATTTCATCAACCGCGAGCTGGCGAATCTCGCCTACGACGAGGTGCACAAAGAATGGGGACCAGTCCTCGATCTGGATGCCTATCAGCGCAAGGTGGACTTCTACACCAGCGAGTGGAACCTGCCGAAAAAGCCTGTGAGCGATTACTACAATTTTAAATACCTGAAAGAAGCGCTCGACGAATTGGGTCTGCTGCACACTTGGGATCCGCGCTTGGAATTCAAAGAATAGCCATGAGGCTACAGGCGCGAGGCTTGAGAAGAGAAATAAAGAACAGGCAGCAGGCAAAGGCAATGGTCGGAAAGAAAAATTGGTGAAACGATTGCGGCGCGTGCAACTTGTCCTGCTCTGCTTACTGGCCTCCTTTGCTCCAGCGTCGGCGCAGTCCAATTTTTACGAAGATAAGACGATTCGGCTGGTGATCGGCTTTTCCGCCGGCGGCATCAGCGATTTGTGGGGACGGGCGCTGTCGCGGGCGATGAGCCCGCATATTCCCGGCAAGCCGCAGATCGTTCTGCACAATATGCCTGGGGCCGGGTCGCTGACCGCGGCCAATTACCTCTACAGCGTTGCCAAGCCGGATGGCTTGACCATTGGTTTCTTCACTCCCGGGTTGTTCTTTAACCAGCTTATCGGCGCCAAGGAAGTCCAATTCGACTGGGCCAAGTTTGCCTGGATCGGCTCGCCGGAACAGACTCAACGGATCATTTACATCCGCGGCGATTCGCCGTTCAAAACCATCGACGACATGCGCGGAGCGGCCGAAGGGCCGCGCTGCGGCGCAACGGCGCTCGGCACGGTGGGCCATTACTTTCCGCGCCTGGTCGAAGAAGCCCTTGGCGTAAAATTCAATCTCGTCCTCGGCTATCCCGGGGCGGCGGAAATCGACCTGGCGATTCAGAAAAACGAAGTCCAGTGCCGCGCTGGCAGCCTGGAAGGTTATTTCGGCAGCGAGCCGAGCAAAAGCTGGGCGAAGAATGGCTTTACCCGGGTATTGATCACCGGCGGCGCAAAGCGCGATAGCAGGATCCCCGATGTCGCGACGCTCCATGAATTGATGGACAAGCGCAAAGCCCCGGATGTGACGCGCCGCTTGGCGACCGTGTTGCTCTCGCCGGACTATATAGGCAGGCCGCTGGCGACGACCCCTGGCGTGCCGCCCGAACGGGTTAAACTATTGCGCGATGCCTTCAACAAGGCGATGACCACACCCGAGTTCGTCGCCGAGGCCAAGACCCGCGGCTGGGAACTCGAACCGGTGACCGGCGAAGAGTTGGAAGCGATCGGCAAGCGCGTGATGTCCCAGCCGGCCGACGTGATCGAGCGAATGAAAAAGCTTTTAGGACAGTAGGAGAAAGAATTTAATCAAAAAGAGCACAAAGGGCGCAAAGTGGGGGCCGGTTGGGACCGGCCGGTCAGACTGACAGATTGGCCGTAAAGAACGCAAAACACGGATAGCATTGTTCGTCGCATCTGCTCGACGATTTTATTTTGTCAACTTTGTGCTCTTTGTGGTTAAATCTCCGGAGGAAATTTTCAATGTACAAAACCAGCAAAGAGGAAAATGAGATTCTCACGCGCACCGGCAAGGGGACGCCGATGGGGGAGTTTTTGCGCCGCTATTGGTGGCCTATCGGGATTTCCGCGCATTTAAAAATCAAGCCGACGTTTATTCGCGTGTTTGGCGAAGACCTGGTGTTGTTTCGCGATGGCAACGGCAAAGCCGGCGTCATCGGCGCCTACTGCGCGCATCGGCGGGCGAATCTATGTCTCGGCGATGTCGAGAAGGACGGCGTGCGTTGCCGCTATCACGGATGGCTCTACGATCGCGACGGCCAGTGCCGGCAGATTCCCGGCGAGCCGCCCAACAGTGAATTGAAGAAGGAGTCGATCCGCTTGCCGGCGTATCCGGTCGAGGAGTTGGGCGGTTTGATCTTCGCCTACTTCGGACCGCAGCCGGCACCGTTGGTGCCGCGCTATAATTTTCTTGTTGGTGAAGGCGAGGTTTATATTACGGTGCAAGGCATTCAGAACTGCAATTGGCTTCAATGCGTCGAGAACGGCATGGACCCGGTGCACCCGAGTTTCACCCATGGCGGCGCCTGGCCGGATATCATGAGCACGGAGCCGGAACTGGGTTTCCACGAAACCGAGTGGGGCATGGTCTACAAGGCTTACCGCAACACCAAAGAGCCGGGCCTGCTCAATTACCGCGAGCACCATTTGCTCATGCCCGGAGTCAGTTGCGGCGGCAGCGGCGGGCGTTACTTGTCCGGCGAGAAGGCCGGCACGCCGGTGTCGGCGGCGCGCTGGAGCGTGCCCATCGACGATACCCACACGCTGCTGATGCGCGTGCGCTTCAAGCCCTCGGATAATCCCGGCAAGTACGATGGCGATCCGTTCAGCAAGCGCTGGAAGCCGCCGCAGCAATTTATTGTGCCCTATAAAGAGTATATGGATTCCGACAATCCCGAGCTGGGCTATCCGATCCCGCCGCTCCATTTCATCGAGGACGGCATGGTGGTCGACAGCATGCCGCCGATCGCCGACCGCGAGAATGAAAACCTTGGCCCGGCGATCGACGACGGCATCATCAAACTGCGCCAGATGTATCTGCGCGAGATCGAAAAAGTCCAGCGCGGTGAAGATCCGCGCTGCATCGTGCGCGATCCGGCGCAGAATCAAGTTATCGTCATCCCGGCTTATGAAAAATGGGTGCCGGAGAGCGAACGCAATTTGGGAAAAAGCGCTGCAGTGGGATAAACTGCTTGAACGCGTTCCAGTCGTTCCAGTAGTTCAAACCGTTCCAATCGTGGACGGAGAAAGAAATAGGATTCGGAACTGTGAGTATCTCTCGCCAAGGCAAGACGCGAAGATAAGAAAGGAATAGTTTCCAAACTTGGCGTC
>DASSGE010000171.1:0-8233 GCA_035693605.1 Binatia bacterium | reverse complement strand
AAATGCGACCAGCGTACTGAGCGCGATATCGTGGAAGCTGTTGAGGCGAGACCTGCTCCGAACGGGATCAATCGCTGGATCAAAACCTATTGCCCGTACTGTGGCGTGGGTTGCGGTTTGCTGGCGGGAATCGCAAACGGTGCGGTGGCGAAAATCAAGGGTGACAACGATCACCCATCTAGCTTGGGAGATCTTTGCCTCAAGGCGGTTTATCTGCCCGAAACCTTAAAGACTTTCGATCGTCTGATCTACCCGCAGATTCGTGCTTGTTCGGATGGTCCGTTCAAGCGCGCGACCTGGGAACGAAGCATCGGCTATTTGGCGCAGCGGTTTCGCGCCATTATTGATGAGCATGGGCCCGACGCGGTGGCTTTCTACGGTTCGGGACAGCTCACCACTGAGGAGTATTATATCGCCAACAAACTCGCCAAGGGTTTCATCGGGACGAATAACTTCGACACCAATTCGCGCCTGTGTATGTCCTCGGCGGTGGCCGGCTATAATGCGTCATTCGGTTCCGATGGCCCGCCAGCGTCCTACGTCGATCTCGACGAGGCCAATTGCTTTTTACTCATCGGCTCCAACACGGCAGACTGCCATCCGGTAATCTTCAAACGGATCAAGCAGCGCAAGCTGAGCGCGCCGAATGATGTCATGATTATTTGTGTCGATCCGCGACGCACGGAAACCGCGGATTTCGCCGATTTGCATTTGCCAATTCGCCCAGGGAGCGACATCGCTCTGCTTAATAGCATGCTCTATGTGCTTCTCGATGAGAATCTGATCGATCGCGAGTTTGTCGCACAGCGCACCAACGGCTTTGCCGGGCTCATCAACGCTGTCAAACGTTATTCTCCGCGCGTCGCCCAGGAGATTTGCGGGATTGCCGAATGTCTCATTGTCGAAGCGGCTTTAATCTTCGGCAAAGCCCAGCGCGCCCTGTCGCTGTGGAGCATGGGAGTCAATCAAAGCACGGTGGGTGTGCATAAAAATAACGCCATTCACAACCTTCACTTGGCAACAGGAAAGATTGGCAAACCGGGCTGCGGTCCGTTCTCATTAACCGGGCAGCCCAATGCGATGGGCGGCAGAGAAGTCGGCGGGCTGTCGCATATGCTGCCCGGCTACCGCACTGTGGAGAATCCGCAGCACCGTGACGAAGTTGAACGCCATTGGGGGGTGCCGTTCGGCCGCATCGCGCCCAAACCGGGTTTGGCGGCATTGGAGCAGTTCGAAGCGCTAGCTGAGGGAAAAGTTAAAGCGATCTGGATTCTCTGCACCAACCCTGCGGCATCGGCACCGAATACCGATGTCATTGAAAAGGCGCTGCGCCAAGCGGAGCTGGTGGTTGTGCAAGATGCCTACCATCCGACGGCAACAAGCAAATTTGCCCACGTGCTTTTGCCCGCGGCGCAATGGAGCGAGAAAGAAGGCGTAATGACAAACTCAGAGCGCCGGCTGACGTATATGCCGAAATTAGTCGAGCCGCCTGGCGAAGCGCTGCCGGATTGGCAAATCATCGCGCGTTTCGCCACTGCGATGGGCTTCGATAAGGCATTCGCGTATCAATCCGCAAAAGAGATCTTTGCCGAATACGCCGCGCTGACGAGCAATCGGGTTTGCGATTGCTCGGGGATGAGTTACCGAAAACTGAAATCGAGCCCGTTGCAGTGGCCCTATCCGAAAATACAGCGTCGGCCCACTGCACGGCTCTACTCCGATGGGTTCTTCCCGACTGCGAATGGCCGAGCAAATTTTTTGGCCGTCGAACATGCCACACCTGCGGAAACAACTGATGCGGTTTACCCGCTGGTGTTAACCACCGGCCGCTCCAAGTATCACTGGCACACCATGACGCGAACCGGGAAAAATCCCGCGCTACGAAAGAGTGCGCCGGAGCCGATCCTCGATCTCCATCGCCTCGACGCGCGCCGCTACGGCATTCAGGATGCCGATTTCGTCGAAGTTATTTCCCGGCGCGGCAAGGTCATGGTGCAATGCCGGGTTACCGAAGAGATTACGCGCGGCACTTGCTTCCTGCCGTTTCACTGGGGGCGCGATCAGGGTTTTTTTAAAGCGGCGAACAATCTCACGATCAGCGCGCGCGATCCGGTGTCGCGCCAGCCGGAACTGAAGGCCTGTGCAGTGCGGCTGCGCAAGGTGATGGATTTCCCGATAGAGGACAACTGATCATGACTGCGCACCGTCTCGGCAAAGTGTTCCTGGTTGGCGCGGGTCCGGGCGATCCGGAACTGCTCACGCTCAAAGGCAAGCGCTGTCTCGAAGCGGCGGAGGTGATTCTCTTCGACGAGTTGGCGAACCATGAGCTGTTGGAGTTTGCCGCAGCAGACGCTCAATTGTTCTACGTTGGCAAGAAGCCGGGAAACCATTGCGC
The DNA here is from genome assembly GCA_035693605.1 of Binatia bacterium. Taxonomy (GTDB): domain Bacteria; phylum Desulfobacterota; class Binatia; order UBA9968; family UBA9968; genus DP-20. Next base: position 5,838 of record DASSGE010000171.1, on the reverse strand, counting down.
TGATCAACGTGAGATCGAAGCGCTGCTGATCCAACATGCGCGGCAAGGCAAATACGTCGTTCGACTCAAGGGCGGCGATCCTTTTGTTTTCGGTCGCGGTGGCGAAGAGGCCCAGGCTTTGACTGCGGCCGGGATTCCGTTCGAGGTCGTGCCCGGTATAAGCGCAGCCCTTGCGGTGCCGGCCTACGCCGGCATACCCGTGACCCACCGTGGCTGCGCGGCGAGTTTTGCGGTGGTCACCGGACACGATGCCTCTGATTCGACAGTCAAGTGGTCGAGCTTGGTGCACTCGATCGATACGCTGGTGATTTTGATGGGCTTGAGTAACCTGGCGGCGATTATGAACCGGCTACTGGAGAGTGGTTGTGAGGCGCAGCGGCCAGTGACGCTGATTCAATCCGGCACACGCAAGGGGCAAGTTGTTATTAACGGGACGGTCGGCACGATCGGTGCGCTCGCCAGTCACGCCAAATTGCGATCCCCGGTGACGATTGTAGTCGGAGCAGTCGCCCGCTTGGCGCAACAGCTCGACTGGTACCGAATCATCGCCAATCCAGATTGCCGCAATCCTGAGTCGACACTGGGCATTGAAAGCGAAGCGCTGTCTCCCTGAACCCGTATTCAAAAATGCCCAAATAATTTGCACTTCTGTCAAAATATTAGGCATAATCATTTTAGAGTGTTGGTGATAGCTCAGAATGCTCTGTAAAATCGATGCAATTAAACGCTATTCCTCCTGCAGGGCGGTGGCATTTGTCTTGCTGCAGCAAAGTGCGCTCGAACTATGCTTATTTTTGGGTTATAGTCGCGAACGTTTTTACGTTGAATTTAATACTACAGGTTGTTGAGGAGGATTAAGTAATGAAATGTCGGACAATGGGGATGGCGCTAATAGCCGGAGTGATCGCATTTAGCGGTCAGAGCGTTAGAGCGGATGACGACAAACCGCTCGGTCCGGGCTGGATGAGTTTAGATAGCAGTGTCGGATCCTTCGACAAAGCCGTTGCAAACGGCAAGGGATCGTTGGAAAAGGCCTTGGGCATCGGAATTAGCGGATTTATCGATACCGGTTACGTTTGGAGCTCGAATCATCCGGGTAACGGGTCTAATATCTCTGGCCGCTACTTCGACAAGGACAATAATCAATTTAATGTCAACAATTTTCATCTCGCAATCGAAAAGCCAGAAAAAGATTGGGGCATCGGCTTCAAAGTTTCCGGTGATTTTGGTCGATATGGCGAGTTGCTTCACGAGGCAACGCAGTGGAACTCGACCGGTGCTAGATTTTGTTGCGGCCCGTCGGCCGAACTACGTGAGGCGTATCTTTCAACAACGATCCCGCTGGGCGCAGGCATCGCTGTTAAAGGCGGTTTGTTTGTAACACCCCACGGCACAGAAGTTCTCAATGCTCCTGGCGCCTATAACGACAATATATCCCGTTCGTTCGCTTTCAATTATGGCGTGCCTCTGCGACACCTGGGAATGATGTTCAGCTATCCATTTCACAAAACCATTACAGCGAGTCTAGGCGTGGTGACCGGTTGGGATAACCCGCACGACAACAATAGTGCTCCTTCTGGTATGATCGGTGTGAACTACACGCCTAGCGATGCTTTCGGATTGGCGAGCAACCTTATGGTTGGGCCTGAACAACGGCACAATACTGGCCGCCAAAGAGTTACCTGGAGCAACGTGGCAACCATCAAACCGGTCGATCCTTTGACCATTCTGCTCGAATATACGCTCGGCGGGGAATCGTCTGTATCGACGCCGACGAGCAGCAAGGAAGACGCTTACTGGCACGCGCTTGCTGCAATCGCTTCGTGGGGCTGGACCGACCGTTTCACCACTGCGCTGCGAGGCGAGGTGTTCTTTGATAATCAAGCGGCGCGAACTTTCGGCCTCTCGGCAACCACTCCGCAAAATAATGTCACACTTGGCGAGCTTACTTTAACTGGCAGCTATAAGTTTACCAAGATGCTAATGGGCCGCGCCGAACTGCGACAGGATTGGGCTAACCACCCAGTTTACCAGAAAGGCCGGAGCGGAGCCGACAGCAACCAGACGACCCTCGGTATGCAGTTGCTTTACACGTTCTAGGTCGATTGCCTCTCCACTTAGGGCGGGATGGGGAGCAGCCATTGGGCTGCTCCCTTTTTTTTCGTCCCCCCGCCACTGGAACTTGAGAACTCGGTCGACCAACGCGTCGACGCCGCTTATGAGAGCTGTGCGTTTCCAAGCTCTGGATTCTGGCCATTGCTCCTGTTAATTGTGCGCCATCAAACCGATTGCTGATCTGGTCGATTGATTACCGAAAATCGCTTTCCGTTAGTTCTCGTCATTCTCTGTTCTCTGCTGTATTTGTTCGATCTCGGCGGGCGTGACTTTTGGGCGCCGGTGGAGCCGCGCTACGGCGAGATCGTCCGGGTGATGTTTGCCAAAGGCGAGTGGATCGTACCCACTGTCAATGGCGCTATCTATACCGACAAGCCGATGCTTTTTTTCTGGCTAGCGCTGATTGCCTCGAATATGGCTGGCGGCGTATCCGAGTGGACCGTGCGGCTGCCCGCCGCATTGGGCGGTATCGGCTTTATTTTATCGACATACTTCTTCGTCCGGGATTTTTTCAACCCACGGATTGCCCTCATCGCGGCCGCGATCTTGGCAACATCGATGCGAGTGATCTGGGAAGCGCGATGGGCCCATGTCGACATGGTCTTTTGCTGCTGGTTCATGTTGTCGATCTACTTCGCAGCGCGAACGTTTCTCGGCAAAGGCCGGGCTTACGAAATTCTCTTCGCCTACGCTTTCATGGGACTCGCGGTGCTGACCAAGGGATTGATCGGCGTGGTCTTGCCGGGATTGGTATTTGTTTCTTTCATGCTCATGCGCCGCGACTGGCGCATGATCGGCGCGGCAAAACTCCATCTGGGCATTCCCATTTTACTGCTCATTACGTTGCCGTGGTTTTTTTTCGTTGATCAAGCGACCGACGGTCGGTGGCTGAGAGAGTTTATTTACGTGCATCATTTGCAGCGTTACACCGCTGGCGCCGGCCATCGCCAGCCGATTTATTATTACCTGACGACCTTGCCCGCCGATTTTCTGCCGTGGACGATCTTCGCTATTCCGCCATTGATCGCGCGCTGGCCTTATCGCCAAGTCCGGAAGGATACCGCCGTTCAATTCTGTCTGTGCTGGTTCGTGGCGATCTTTGTCTTCTTTACTCTCTCTAACACCAAACGTGATCTTTATTTGCTGCCGCTGCTGCCGACGGTAGCGGTACTTGTTGCTTGTTACATAGATTCACTCGCCGGTGAGCGCCGCGCCCATGGCACGCCTTGGCACTTGATCACAGCGGGCTTTTTCGCATTGCTCGCTTTCGGCGCAATCCTTCTTCTCCCCGCGGCGTGGCGTCTGCGAGCCGATGCGTTGCTGTCGATATTACCGGCGAGTCTGGTGTTGACAATGGGCGGCGCGTCGGCTGCCGTGTTCTTGCTTCGGCGCCAGACGGGTAAGGCTATCGTCGTGATCGTCTCTTTGATGACCTTGTCGACTCTAAGTGCCGTGCTTTGGGTGTTCCCCTATTTGGAAACCTTTAAATCGCCGCGACCGTTTGCCCGAGAAATCGCCCAGCTCGTCCCGCCGTCAGCGGCGCTGTACATCTTCGCCGACACCATGCATGATTTTAACTATTACGCCGAGCGCGACGCGATTCCCGTGCTGAGTTCACTTTCGGCTGTAAAGAGTCTTTTAACGCAGGTACAACCGGGCTTCTTGTTGGTTCGTGAACGTGATTTGGCAAAGTTGCCGATGTTGCCGCGAGCTTGGGTGATCGCCAGCGACCGCAAAGGGCGCATGCCATGGCATTTGCTTCGATTGCACAGCGCGCAAAGGGACAACGGCGATGACTAATAGTAGATAACGAACATGATCAAAAACATTGCTTGGATTGCTCTTGGCGTCATCGTCGCTTACTTGGTTTGGTGGATAGTCCCGGACTATTTCCAAGGGGAAACAGGCGACCCGCGGTCGCAAGAACATTTGAGCCGAATCGCCGCCGAGATCAATCGCGGCGTGCCAGTGATGATCGACACGGAAACCGAACTAATGCCAACCTCGGGGCATGAAGGCATGCTGATCTATAATTATCGTCTCGTAAGCCACTCGGTAAAAGATTTGGATTATCGCAGATTCGCCGCCGGGGCGCGCGAGCGAGTTGTGCAAGGTGCTTGCAGCCGGCCGGAGACGCGCGAGGATTTTCTCAAAAAGGGTGTGACGCTGCGCTATTCATACTTCGACAGAGACAAGCAGCATATCGCCACCATCGATGTGACGCCGAAAGACTGCGGCTTCTGACCGACCTTGCCGCGAATTTTCAAATTGCAGCTTCCGGATGCGATATTTTAGAAGTTAAGCACCGGCGCGGCTGTCACTTTAGAATCTCTTTGGCGCGCGGGATCAGTTTGGGGTCAAGGTTGAAGACCTCTCTAACGTTTCTTTCCAGCTCAGCCCCATCGAGGGGGTTAATGTCGAGTTTGGCTTTATTGGCGTCAGCAAGGAACTCTGGATCTTTCATGGCTTCCATAAAGCCTCTACGAAGGATCTGCACACGATCTTTCGGAGTACCCGGCGGTAGCACGTAGGGTCGCGCCGTCGGTCCTACGCTGTGGACGATTGCATTGACAAATTGCCGCGCCTCCTCGGTCTTGGCATAGTTTATCGCGAGTGGCACTTTCGGAAGATCGGGGTGCGATTTCCCGGTGGTCTGCAAAATAATTACGATTTCGCCGCTGGCGAGCTCCTTGCTCCAAGTGGCTTTGAACGACTCCCAGGAATTGCATATGCCATTCACTTCAGCGCTATTGAATGCGAGCCGCACGTCCGCCGTGCCTTTGTAACCGGAAACGAGCTGCAATGGAAAGCCCATGGTCGCGGCGAGAATTTTTGGAATGTCATCCGTGGCGGAGCCGGCGCCGACACCGCCCATTTTTACCGGTGTCTTGGACGCAAGCAACTGCTCGACGCTGGTGATGCCAGTGGATTTGGCTACACCGAGCATGTAGTTGTCCTGGCCCGGAACCCCGACGTACTCGAATTTGCGCGCGTCGAATTCGACGCCCGGCTTGCCGAGCAGTTGTTGTAAGAACAAGCCGCCGATGAAATGACCTATTGTCAGACCGTCTGGCTTTGCCACCTTGTACATGTGATTGGCCGAAATTAGAAAACCCGCTCCCGGCATGTTTTCGACCGCGAACGTCGGATTTCCTGGAACATGTTTCCCCATGTGGCGGGCCAGCGTGCGGGAATAAGTGTCATAGCCGCCGCCCGCCGACGCGCCGACGATAATGCGAATAGTCTTGCCTTTGAAAAAACTATCTTGCGCCTGGGCCGCTGAGACCGTGAGCGTCAAGGTTGACAGCACGGCGATCAAATTTCGTAACGCAGGTCGAACCATGGATCCTCCTGGGGTCAGTAATTTCACAAACGAACGGTCGCGCTCAATTCAGGATATCTTTTAGCTGGTTGACGACGGCTGGGTCGATTTTAAACAGTTGCTGGACGATCTTTTCGATTTCTTCTCCGGTTAGGGGCTCGATGTCCAGGCGCGATTTTTTTGCGTCGGCGAGGAATTCGGAATTTTTCAGTGTTTCCGCGAACGCGGCGCGCAGTAATTGCACCCGTTCCTTCGGTGTGCCCGGCGCGACTGCATAGGGGCGCGTGATCATCGCCGGGTCGTGGCCGCCAAATTTCAATAGTTGCTTGCTGTTCTCGTTGGGCGCGAAATCAATGGCATTGGGCACTTTGGGGAGTTCGGGGTGCGCTTTGGGGTTGACC
>DASSGE010000170.1:0-4008 GCA_035693605.1 Binatia bacterium | reverse complement strand
GGCAATCGAAGAAAATGGTTGATTGCCTCGGGATAGCGCGAGTCGACATGGGGATAGTCGGTGGAGAACACCAAGTTGCCGTTGCCTACCTGTTGCAGGACGTTGTTGGCGATGACCTCGTCGGGTTCGATGGAGACGACGCATTGACGCTTGAAATATTCACTGGGTTTTTCTTTGACATCCTTTGCCCAGACATCGCCGTCGAGCTCCCAGGCTTCGTCGAGACGCCACAAGAGCCAGGGTAGCCAACTGCAATTGGCTTCGAGAAAGGCAACGCGCAATTTGGGATGACGTTCGAGAATGCCGCCGCCCAAGAAAGCGCCCATGCCCATCATTTGCTCGAAGGGTTGAGCGTAAACCCGGCGCAGCCCGAAATTCGGTTCGAAGTGTTCGGCCGCTTGGCGCGAGCGCGATGCCGATGCTTCGTGGAAACCCAGTGGCATGTTCAGCTCTTCGAGCAAATCCCACAATGGCTCGTAGTGCGGATCATACCAGTTCTTGCCGTTGATGATGTTTGAGCGCAGAAACACCGAGCGAAAGCCATAGTCTTCTTTGACCCGGCGGGTTTCGCGCAAGGCATCGTCGAGATCGTAGACCGAGATCATGCCTGCGCCGAGCAGTCGCTCGGGATCGGCGGAACAAAAATCATGCAGCCAATCGTTGTAGGCGCGCGCCATGGCGTCGGCGAAGCGCGGATCCTGGTCGGGAAAGGTGAGGATGCCCAAGCCGCGGGTTGGAAACAGCACGGCGGTGTCGATGCCTTCGGTATTCATCGCCTCCAACTGCACATGACCGGTCCAGCCGCGCTCAGCGTGGCTGCGGTAAATTTCCTGGTTCTTATTGAAATTGCTGCCACGGTGCGGCGTGCCGCCGGTGCGCCGGGTATCCTTGGGAACGTTGGGAAAAATCGTGCCGAGATCGCGGACGTTGTCCGAAGTCCTGCCCCGCGGCGCCTGATCGAGAAATTCTTTGTCGATGTAGCGCTGCCAAAGATCGGGCGGCTCCATGATATGCATGTCGCTGTCGAAAACCTTGAATCCGTTTTTCGCCATGAGTTTCTCCCTTAGATTTCCGAGCGTAATGCCGACTCAGGGCGGATGTCAAGCCGCGTTCATGACGGGTTATAGCAGTCTCCATGCCTGGATGCGGAAATTTTCGCTGCGGCGAGATGACTCGTGAGTTACTTTCATCGCTGACGAAGACCGATTGCCGATTGCCAAACTCACCGCTCACTTGGGGTTAGTAAAAATTGCTTAGAAGGGTGGGCGAACAATCGCATATTTCCCGTCGCTCTTGGCCGGCATCACGGCATATTGACTCCAGTTGGTGCAAAGTACTCCGAGGTTTTCGTGCGCACGGCGCGCCAGGGAAGTTGGAGTCGATTTTCTCCGGGTAAGATAACTTGGTCGCTTCCTTCTATCCGTTCGCCGCGCACTTGGCCGGTGAATTCATGGCGAGTGAAGCCGATGCCATCTAACGTGATCGCGAGATTGAAGGAAATACTTTCGCCATTCAGTTTCACGTTTGTTAGCTCTTCGCGGTTGGCGCCGGCTCGTAGGACGCCTTCGGCGGCTTGAAATTGCTGTTCCAATACTGCGGCGTAGGTGATGCGCTGGCCGGCAAGAGTAAGCTCCCACCCCCAATTACCGGCGACACGTGCGGGTACGGTCCAGAGATAGATCGGCGGATTACCGCTGTCGACTACGTCGGCCGGCCACGTGCCGAGATCCCAGGTGCTGGTTAGGATGCGAGTTCCCGGGCGCGCTCGCTCGAGAATCATCGGCCTCAGCAGCCGCATCAATTCCGGAAATAGCCACATGGTGACGACCGTGGCTTCGCGCAGATCGGCATCGAAGGCGTTGCCATGAAAAAATTTGACCCGATCGGCGACGCCTTGGGCTGCGGCGATCCCGTTGGATTCCACGACTAGCTTATGATCGATGTCGACGCCCCAGCCGTGCAGTTTCGCATTCATCTTTGCCGCGGTGAGGACAATGAGGCCGTTGCCTGAGCCGAGGTCAACGAGCACATCGTTGTCGCGCAGGTTGGCAAGCTTGAGCATGCGCTCGACGCTCTCGGGCGTGCTCGCTTGGAAGAACGAAAACCGCTCTTGGGCGGTCCCGTTGACCGCGCTCAACAGAGCAAACCAGAAGGTGAGTGCGCGAGTTATTCTAAACATGTTGATCTCCGGTTTAGTCATGGTAGGCGCGACTCCATGTGGTCACCCATTCATAAGGCAGACCCACGAGGCTCCCCTATAGTGACAATTTATTCAAATTCACAAAAAAGCACGAGCTTTCTTGGCCGTCAATTGACAAGCGCTTCGAGCCCATTTACATCTCGTGCAGTTAAGTACAACGGCCAGCGGGAGCTGAAAGCATGATTTTTCGAATGTTATTCGGTGTCATGATGATATTTTGGTTTGGTGCGGTGGAGCTTGGCGCGCAAGGCCGCAAGGTGCGGGTGGCGATGCCGGGCTACACCATCGCGGGAATATCGTTTCTTACCGCCAAGCTTAACGGCTATTACGCCGCCGAAGGATTGGATGCGGAGCTAATCGCAATGCGCGCGCCGACGGCTAATCTCGCCGTGCTAAGCGGCAGCGTTGAGTTCTCCACGGTGCCGTTGGTCGGGCTGAATACCGCTTTGCGCGGCGGGGCGCTGAAGATCATCATGGTTCACTTCGACAAACCGCAGCATGTGCTGTTCGTCAAAAATGACCTGCAAAACATAAAATCGTTACGCGGCAGAAAAATCGCCGTATCCGGACCGGGAGTGATCGACGACGTGCTATTGCGCGAAGTGCTCGGCAACAACGGCATCGATGCCAATAAGGAACTCGCCATTCTCAGCATGGGTTCGGCGGATACCCGGGTGACCAGCTTAATTACCGGGGCGGTGGACGGCGCGATGATCATCGCGCCGCATACGTTTACCGCCAAGGACGCGGGCTTTCGCGAATTGGTGGTGTTTCGCGACCAGGGTTTGCTCCTGCCGAGCGGGGGTATCGCGGTCCGGGACGAGACACTGAAAAACGATCCGGGGCTGGTAGAGCGCTTCACCCGCGCGTCAATGATGGGCTTCATCCACTCGCGCGATAATCGCGCCGGCGCGATTCGGGTTCTGAGCAAAGCTCTAAGGATCGACGAAACGATCGCCGTCAAGGTTTATGATTCATCGCGGCCGACCATGACGGTCGACGGCACGCTCGGCGATGACGCGCAAAAGAAGATGGCCGCCTTCGTCGCCAAATCTTCTGGCCTCAAAGAAGTGGTCGCGGCTGACAAGGCGTTCGATTTCTCGTTCGTGCGCAAAGCCAATGCGGCGCTTCACGCCAAAGGTTGGCAGCCGGCACCGTAATTGACGACGGCGTTCCGGCGGCATTAAAGTTTTCTGCGAAGTGCAATATGCAACTGACACTGGCTTATCACCCGGTTACCTCGATTCGCTTAGGCGCGGCTCTGATTCTCGACGGCACGGTACTCACGGTTAACGCAGAGCAATTGCGCGCGATAGTTCTCGAAGATCCGCTGATCGAAGCGGTCGACATCGAGGTTGCCGCGCCCAACGACAGCTTGCGCGCCGGGCCGGTATTCGACATCGTTGAGCCGCGTGCCAAAGAGGCAGGCGGGAGCCCGGATTGGCCAGGCATCCTCGGTGCGCCGCAAACCGCCGGCAGCGGCACTACACATGTCCTGACCGGGGCGGCAGTGACCATGCTGCGCGAAGACTCCTCCGGCGACTCGCGCGGCGACACGGGCTATGTCCTCGAAATGAGCGGCGCGCCGGCGGCGGGTTCGCATTATGGCACGCTGCAACATCTGATCGTCGTGCCGCATACCCGGCCGGGGATTTCGGCTGCTGCGCGTCAGCGTGGCTACCGTTTAGCGCAACTGAAAATCGCCGTGCGCCTGGCACAGACGGCATTTTCTATCGCTCCGGAACGTACCGAAGTCTTCGATAATGACGACGCCGAAACACGCGCCGGCTTACCCCGGCTTGTTTATA
>DASSGE010000169.1:0-3181 GCA_035693605.1 Binatia bacterium | reverse complement strand
GAAGCGATCTCCCATTGGCATACGCTGCGTCGTCTGCTCGACTGCGCTTTTATCTGCAACAACGCCAAGCTGGAGAAAAAAGACACGGACTTTCGCATCATCGGAGACCCCACCGAAGGCGCGCTGGTTTGTCTGGCCGAGAAGGCCGGCCTGCGCGGCACGCACCAGCGGTTGCATTTGAATCCTTTCGAATCGATTCGCAAGCGCATGAGCGTGGTGGTGCGCCCCTATCGTCAAAAAGACCCGGTAATTTATGTCAAAGGTGCGCCGGTGGAAATGCTCGCCCAATGCGACCGCATCCACTGGGGCGACGACATTCGCCCGCTCGGCGAACCCGACCGCGCGCGCATACTCGCGGAAAACGACGCCATGGCGAGCCGTGGCCTGCGCGTACTCGGCTTTGCGTACCGCGACGGCGCCGAATTGGACGGCGCGCCATACGCCTCGGCCGATATCGAAACCAAGCTCGTCTTTTTGGGTCTGGTGGCATTATCCGACCCGTTGCGCCCGGAAGTCGCCTCGGCGATCCATGCCTGTCACAGCGCCGGCATCCGCGTCATCATGGTCACCGGCGACTACGCGCTGACGGCCGCCAGCATCGGCCGGCAGATCGGCTTGGGACAAGACGCGCCGCTACAAACCTTCACCGGCGCCGAGCTCTCCGAGATGGACGACCAGCGTTTGCGCGCCATTCTGATTAAAGGCGAAACGATTTTCGCCCGTGTCGCGCCGGAACATAAATTGCGCATCGTCGCGCAACTAAAGCAGATGGGCGAAATCGTCGCGGTCACCGGCGACGGCGTCAACGATGCGCCAGCGTTAAAAAAAGCCGATATCGGCATCGCCATGGGGCTGCGCGGCAATGACGTCGCCAAAGAAGCGTCGCGCATGATCTTGACCGACGACAACTTCAGCTCGATTGTCGCCGCCATCGAAGAGGGCCGGGCGATCTTCGACAACATCAAACGCTTCGCCGCGTATGTGCTCAACAGCAACCCGCAGGAGATGTATCCCTATATTTTCTGGGTGCTGTTTCCGGAGATCCCGCTGGCGATGACGGTAATGGGTGTGCTCGCCGTCGACGTCGGCACCGATTTAATTCCCGCCATGGGCCTGGGTGTCGAACCGCCGGAAGAAGGCATCATGGAGCGGCCGCCGCGCCGGCGCGACGAAAAAATCCTCTCGCTACCGTTCATCCTGCGCGCTTATTTCGTCCATGGCAGCTTGTTGGCAATTAGCTGCTATGCGACTTACTATTACATGGGCTGGGTGCTCGGCGCCTGGCAAGTCGGACAAAGCTTGACTGCCATGCCGGCATCGCCGCGCGGTCTGCAATTTGCGCAGGCGACGCCAGCCTACCTGCAAACTTTGACTGCTTACTTTTTCCCGACGGTGACCACGCAGGTCGCCAACGTTCTGTGCAAGCGCTCGGCGAAAGCCTCGCTGTTCGCGAAAAATTTTCTGCAAGCGGGATATCGCCGTGACGCCGTGGAAGCGATCGCCCGTTGGCGGCCGCGCCATGCGCCCGAGTTTATTGCCCGGTTAGTGCCGCGGACCACGGCTCTCCTGGCAAAGTTTTTCGCGCGCCATTACATCGTCTTCAATCTGGTCTCCAACCCGCTGATCGATCTCGGCATCCTCTTCGAGCTGCTGCTCTGTTACTTTTTTTTCTACACGCCGCTCGCCAAGATCTACTATTTTGCACCGGTACCCTGGCATGTTTACCTGTTTGCCTGCCACGGCACGGTGATTTTATTGGTGTTCGAAGAAATAAAAAAATATTATCGCCGCAAAGGTTATCCATTGGAATTTCTCGGCTAGCTCCGAGGGAAGGACAATCCATGCCACAGCATTCCGATCAAAAATGTTTCCATTGCCAGCGCACGCGCCCCTACGATCTCTTGATCCCGAGCGAGATGCTCCGAACCGCCCTCAAAGAAACCATCAAGAAGCACGATCCGGGCTGGACGCCGGGAGAAATGCTCTGCGTCGACTGCCTCGATCTTTTGCGCGAGGAATATGTCGAAGACGCGCTCAAGGAAGAAGTCGGCGAGCTCACCCAGCTTGAACAAGAAGTCATCCGCAGCATGAAGGAACAGGAAACGCTGACGGAGAATATCAACGTCGCCTTCGAGAGAAATATCACCTTCGGCCAGTATCTCGCCGATCACGTCGCCTCCTTCGGCGGCAGTTGGATATTCATCGGCACTTTTTTCCTGGTTCTGGCGGCGTGGATCGCGCTCAACAGCGCTTCGACGCTGATCCGCCCCTTCGATCCGTATCCTTATATTTTGTTGAATTTGCTTCTTTCCTGTTTGGCGGCGATCCAAGCGCCGATCATCATGATGAGTCAAAACCGCATCGAGAGCCGCGACCGCCTGCGCTCCGAGAATGACTATCAAGTCAATCTCAAGGCCGAGTTGGAGATCCGCCACCTGCATGAGAAGCTCGACGTCCTGGTCAAGCACCAGTGGCAGAAACTATTGGAGATCCAGCAAATCCAAATGGACTTTATGAAAGAACTGGTGCGCCGCGACGACAACACGAAAGCGCTGCAATGACCCAGAGAATCCGCGGTCAAGATTCGCAATGTCTCGCGCAAACGACGCAAAGGACGCAAAATTGGACACCCTGCTATTTCGAGCGCAGGGAGAAATCTGCAGGCAAGGATTTTTATGAGACCAGGGGCGACGAGGAACCGGACAGTCAACCGGGTGGCTATTTTACTCTTGCTGTTGGCCGGGCTCTGCAGCGCCGCCGCGAGCAGCGCCGAGCAGCGCTCAGCGCTTTCGGATCAGCTGGTCGGCCGGGAATTTACCTACGTGGTCCAGCCGGGCGACTCGCTCACTGCCATAGGTGCAAGGTTCGGCGTCGGGATAAGTACTTTGGCCGCCGTCAACAAGCTGGCCCACAATGCGCATTTGAAACCGGCTCAAGAGTTGCACATCGACAACCGTCATATCGTGCCGCGGGCGGCCGACGATGGCATCGTCATCAACATTCCCCAGCGCATGCTGTACTTTTTTACCGAAGGCCAAGCGCGTCGAGCATTCCCAGTGGCGCTCGGCAGTGAGGACTGGCCGACCCCGAGCGGCCAGTTCAGGATTGCCGTCAAAGAAGAAAATCCGGTGTGGGATGTGCCCAAATCGATCCAAGAGGAAATGCGCCGCGAAGGCAAAGA
>DASSGE010000168.1:0-2985 GCA_035693605.1 Binatia bacterium | reverse complement strand
AATCTTCAGGTTAATATCGACAAGATTTTTCGCGGCTTCGTCCTGATTGTAGTTTTCCAGAAGTTCAAAAGCCCATTTCTCAATGATTCCCTTGACCGGAGCCGCTGATTTGTCGCGCTCCTTGACCGCCCGGCGATCGATCCACCATTTGGTCTCTTCGAATGCGGGAGTTTTTTCGTCGGCCATATCGTTAGTCTAACGGGTCGTTGCGCTGAGATAAACTTAAATCTTGAACTCCTCTAACGTGCTCTTGGCGAACAGCGAGTCGACGTCGAGCTTCTTGCTGATCAAACCCTGCTCGTAGGTATATTGCACCAATGTCTCGAGTATATGGCGGTTCGCTTCCAATCCATACGCCCAGGGATCGGGACCGAGGGCTTCCCGTTCCTTTTCCATTTCGTCGATGGACCATGCGAGCATATACTTGAGCGCCGAGAATTCATACATCGCCTCCTGGCAAATCCGTTTGGATTCAGTGAAAGCCTTAAATAGGCTTTGAGCGATCCACGGATGTTTTTCATAAACCTCTTCGCGGATTACGATTGTATGCATGATCGGAAAAATCTTGGTGCGCTTGAAATAATCCGCTTCCACCTCGCGGAAGTTGGGGATCAACCGCTGCACTTTGGGATGGCGGCGCACAAACGGCGACGGCATATGCGCTGAGATCATCGCATCGAGCTCGCCCCGCTCGAGCATGCCGGAAAGCGTTTTGCCGGCCGGACTTGGCTGGATATCGATGTTAGAAGGCAGCTTATGTTGTACCTTGTCTTGGCGTCCGGGAGTTTCTTCGCCGCCGGTAAACCATTTCATTTTTTCCGGCAAAACCCCGTATTCATGTTGCAGGATGCCGCGCGCCCAAGTCGCCATAGTGATCTGATATTCGGGCACACCGACGCGCTTGCCCGCCATATCGGCCGGTTTTTTGATGCCCGAGTCGGTGTTGATGTAAATGCACGAATGGCGAAAAGTTTTCGAGGGGAAAACCGGAATACCTATCAGTCTGGGTGCACCCTTATCCCGCGACATGAGAAATGAACCGGTGGACATTTCCGCGGCATCGAATTCTCCGTAGCGCAGCATGCGCCAAAAGGTCTCTTCCACGCGCAGCGGCAAGTAGGTCAAATCAACCCCCTCCACTTCGACCCGCCCGTCCTGCAGAGCGCGGGTGCGGTCATAGTCCCAGCAAGATAATGTCAAACGAATTTTGCCCATGATCAACTCCTGTTCGGTAATTATTGGCGGATTAAGAACGAACCGCGGCAAGAAATTGGTTAGCGCTGACGACGAACTGCTCGGTGTCGCTTTGCAATACGACCGCCGCTTCACCCGATGCCAGCGTGGTGCGGCGCTGTATTGTGTAGAGCCTGCCTTTATAACTTACTTGAACGCCCGGACGAAAACGTTCAAGACTCAAATGATCCGGCTGGGGATCGATCTTTTCCATGACCGATTTCTATAACATAGCGCCCGCCAGGCTTAAACTGCCCGCCGGCTTCGCCGTCGATGAAAAAATTGACAAGCACCAAGGCTCAAGCTTACAGTGACAAAAGGAGATCATGTTCGACATGCGCATTGCGGTCATGGGTACAGGTGCTGTAGGCGGCTATTTCGGCGCAAAACTCGCTGCCGCTGGGCATGAGGTCGCATTCATTGCTCGCGGCGAACACTTGAAAGCTCTCCGTGAGAACGGGCTTCACGTAACCAGTCCCGATGGCGACTTGAAAGTGGCGCGCGCGATCTTCACTGACGATCCTGCGCGCATCGGCCAAGTGGATTTGATCCTGTTTTGTGTCAAATCTTATGATACCGAAGCCGCTGCGGAACAACTCAAAGTGCTGGTCGTAGATAGAACGTACATTCTTTCGCTGCAAAACGGCGTCGATAATCCAGAAAAGCTGGCCCGCCTTTTTAACCCTGATCAAATCTTGCCGGCGGTTGTTTATGTCGGCGCGCAATTAACTGCGCCCGGCGTCATCAAACACTCCAATGGCGGCCGAATTATCTTCGGTGAGATAAAGGGTGACATCGGCGCGCCGGCGAAATTGCTGTGCCGAACCCTCTGCGATGCCGGCATTCCGAGCGAGCTCAGCGCGGAAATTCAGAAAATTCAGTGGACCAAGCTGCTGTGGAACGCGCCCTTTTGCGCTATCAGCTGTTTGGTCCGGGCCAGCGTCAAACAAATCATCGAGTCGCAGTCTTTGACCGAGCTCGCGCTCGGATGCATGTCCGAGGTGCAAGCGGCCGCGCGCATGCACAATATCGAATTGCAGACGGAACGGTTCCACGAGATTATCGCGTTTTCACGCACTCTCGGCGAATTTAAGCCTTCCATGCTCCAGGATTTCGAAGCCGGCAAGCCGCTTGAATACGAAGCCTTCAATGGCATAGTGGTGCAAACGCTGCGACAAGCCGGAACCGCGGCACCGATCAATCAAGTGTTTTATGCGCTACTTAATTTTTTAGATCAAATCATTCGCGCGGACACCATCTAGGGAGACTTCATGCAGGTGTTACGAAGCCAAAAATTCCTGCCACTGCTTTGGCTATTTTTTCTTTGCCCCGCGACCTTTGCTCATGCCCAGGACACTCAAAAAGAATTAGTTGCCCGCGGCCAGTATATTTTTGCCGTGTCCGGCGGTTGTGCTTGTCATAGCGAGCGCAAGGGAGTCTATCACGCCGGCGCGCGTCCATTTCAGATCCCGATTGGCACGGTCTACAGTACTAATATTACCTCCGACCCGGAAACCGGCCTGGGTAATTGGACCGATCAACAGATCATCGACGCACTAATTAAGGGGCTGCGAAAAGATGGCAGCCGACTGCTGCCGCTGATGCCCTACACGCTTTACTCCGGGATGGCGCAGGAAGATTTGAAGGCGCTGGTGGCCTATCTCAGATCGCTCAAACCGGTCAAAAAGGCAACGCCCGAGTTGAAGACCTCTGCCCCTTTCGTGCGCAGCGTCGTCACCGGGATATGGCTCA
>DASSGE010000167.1:0-2127 GCA_035693605.1 Binatia bacterium | reverse complement strand
AGTTGCTGTAATTGTCGTTGCCGGCGCCATAGCGTTTAAGAACTCGCAGAAAAATGACGCGCCACCGCAACGTTCGTCGACCGGGGCGCCAGCAACCTCGCCATCGGCAGGCGCAACTTCCGACGCCGCACCTGCGAATCCCACCAGCAAACCCGTCGCGATCCAAGGCGCATTCTCAATCAAAATCGGCGACAAAATCGCCGATGGGGTACCGGGTCCAGGCGCGGGAATCATCGAAAGCCCCTACAGCCAGGATTCTTACGTTTTTAGCGCCGCGCCCAAGCAGCGCGTCTATTTCCGCCAGCTGCGCCATAGCACGGGCCTGTCGTACATTAACTGGCGCTTGACCGACGCGGACGGCGCAGAAGTTTTTAACACCTGCTTGGGCTGCGGCGAACCCGGCGTGCAAATCCTCACCAAGGGCGGCAGCTATACTCTTACTGTCGGTGGCGACAAAGATCGCGCTACGGGAACTTATCAGTTGCAGTTATTCGCCGTGCCGGCGCCTAACCAGTTCTCGATACGGATCGGCGATGCCATCAAAGAGTCGGTCCCTGGAGCGGGAGCCGGCGTGATCGAAAGTCCCGGCGCCGAAGACGTTTACACCTTCAGTGCGACTCCGCGGCAGAACGTATATTTCAGGATGCGGGAACACAGCACGGGGCTGTCTTACATCAAGTGGAAGTTGACCGACGAAAACGGCATGGAATTGTTTGACAGCTGCCTCGGTTGCGGCGAACCTGGAGCGCTGGTGTTAGTGCGCGGGGGCACTTATACGTTGACTGTCGGCAACCAGAAAGATCCTTCCAGCGGCACCTACCGGCTACAAACGTACAATATACCGCCGCCGGATCGCTTCTCGATTAAGATTGGCGACAAGATCAAGCCGGGCATTCCGGGAGCCGGAGCGGGCAGGATCGAAGCTCCGGGCGCTGAGGACGTTTATGTGTTCAGCGCCGCCGCGGGGCAGAAAGTCTCTTTCCATCTTTCGCAACGCGGCAAGGGAATGGAATACCTAAAATGGCGCTTGGTCGACGACAACGACATGGAACTTTTCGACGCCTGCCTGGCATGCAGCGACCCCGCAGTCCAGACCTTGACCAAAGGCGGGAGCTACACTCTGACGGTGGGGAACCGCCGCAACCCAGCTACTGGAGAGTACGGATTCGAACTGGATTCCCAGTGAGTCGACGCGACAGAGGATGAATCCACCGGAATTCTACTCTGCGTATTGGCTATACAGATCTTCGATCTCCCGTTTCGCTTGGCTGATCTTCACCGACAGCTCGCGCATCTGAGCGAGGTTGTTGCGGTTGGCCTCGAGGACGAGCTGCTCGTTGTATTTTTGCAACGCGGTTTCGCTCTTGATGATCTGCGCTTCGAGTTTTTCAAGCCGGGCTTTTTCCCGGCGCGCGGTTTTTTGGAGTTCTTTCTTCTCGTCGAAATTGCTGCGCGCCGTCGGCTTCTTCACGGCGCCGTTGTTCTTGCCGTTGCTTTGGTTGTCGTCCTCCCAACCGATTTTTTCGAGAAACTCGTCATAGCCGGCATCGATAACATCGACCTTGCCGCGGTGAAAAACGATCAGCCTGGTCGCCAGCGCGCGCAGGATGCCTTCGTTGTGAGTGACGATCAGCAGCGCGCCGGGAAAGTTCTGCAAACTCTCGATCAAGGCATCGATCGATTCCATATCGAGATGATTGTTGGGCTCGTCAAGCAATAACAGATTCGATGGATGCGCCAGGATCTTGCCCAATAGCGTGCGGCTTTTTTCGCCGCCGGAAAGCACCGTAACTTTCTTCAAAGCCAGATCACCGCCGAACATCATCGTGCCGCAAATGTTGCGCACTTGGGTGCGCGTCAAAGCGCCATTGGCGTTTTGGATTTCTTGTTCGACAGTCAGTTTGGGATCGAGCCGCTGAATGTTGGTCTGGCCGAAGTAGCCGAGCTTAAGGTCCGGGTGGGCTTTGATCTCGCCAAAGAGCGGCGTAAGGCCGCCGGAGAGAACGTTCAACAGCGTCGATTTACCTTTGCCGTTGTTTCCAATCACGCCGATGCGGTCGCGGGCGTTGATCGACAGATTGATGTCGCGGAACAAAAGATGGTCGGGCTGATAGCCGAACGACAAAC
>DASSGE010000166.1:0-6371 GCA_035693605.1 Binatia bacterium | reverse complement strand
CGTCGGCCTAGTTATTGCGGCTTTCGGAATCACCAGCGTCATCTCCCGGCCGATCATCGGCTACTGGGTCGATCGCTGGAGTCCTCCCGGGATGATGGTTCTCGGCATGATCGGCCAGGGGATCAGCATCTTGTTTTGCTTGCTGCCGTTCAACGCTGCGGTGATTTTTTCCAACGCTCTGCGCGGCATCGGTTGGTCGAGCATGGCTGCGTCCGGATACACGCTGCTGGCGATCTCCGCGCCTCCGCAAAGGCGGGGCGAAGCATCCGGCTATTTCGGCGGTGTCCAGTCCAGCGCGACGATTATTTTCCCCGCCATAGCTCTGTGGATTATCGACTCGCCGTTGGGCGGTTTTCGCGCCGTATTTCTATTGGCGATCGCTTTCGTCTTCTGCGGCGCCGGCGCGGCTTGGGCTCTGGCACGGGTCGCGCCAAACCACAGCCAGGAACCCAAGATAGATGGGGCGGAATCTGGGTGGCGCGAGATCGTCAATGTCGTCGACCGCCACATTCTCGCCGCTGCATTGCTGATATTTACTTTGAACATGTCGCTGCCCTGCTTTTCCAGTTTCGTTGTGCTCTATGCCCGCGAACTCGGCGTCAGCAACTTCGGTTGGTATTACGTTGCCGTCGGCGTAACCAGCGCCCTGGGGCGCCCGCTGCTCGGCCGCTTTTCCGACACACTGGGCGCCGGCCGTTCGTTGTTGATCGCTTTCACCTTGGAATCTGCGGCCTTGCTGATCATGCCGCTAGCCAGCAGCCTCCCGGGTTTAATCTTAAGCGGATGTCTATGGTACATGGGCGCGGCCATCGGCGGCGCGCGCATCATGGCGCTAGCAATGGAATCCGCGCCGGCACAGCGGCGCGGCCGCGCGATGGCGAGTTATTCCACCGCTTTGCCGCTAAGTAACGGCACCGGCGCTTTGATCAACGGCATCATCGTCGATCTGGCGGGGTTCGAATGGATGTTCACCATCGCCGGCATCTTGTGCTCAATGGGTTTCATCCTGATTTGGAAACAATGGGCGAAGCTGAAATGAATCTCGGTTGGATGGAACACAGAGTAGGGATTTCACCTGCCCCGATTATCCATTCTCCATTATCAATTATCCCTTCGTTTCAAATCATCCGTGACGATTACTGACTCCACGAAACTCTGGACAGCGACTTTCGCGCTCCTCTGCGTCGTCCAGTTGTTGGGATACGCGCAGCAAGCGATGCTAAACCCGACGGTTCCGCTCTACATTACCGACTTGAACGGTTCGCCCTTCGTGGTCGGATTGACGATCTCTTCGTTTGCCGCGACCAGCGTCATCGCTCGCCCTTTCGTCGGATACTGGTCAGACCGCTGGAGCGAATGCGGCGTATTGGGGTTCGGTCTGTTGATGTTAGCGGTCAGCATGCTGCTGTGGTTTTTTCCTTTGGTCCCCGCAGTCTTGCTCGCCAACGCGCTGCGCGGCATTGGCTGGGCCGGAGTCAACGCCGGAGGTTATGCCCTATTGGCGCGCATCGCCCCGCAATCGCGCCGTGGCGAGGCGTCAGGATATTACAGCGGCGCGCAGTCAACGCCGACGGTCATCTTCCCAGC
Organism: Binatia bacterium; assembly: GCA_035693605.1. Lineage (GTDB taxonomy): Bacteria > Desulfobacterota > Binatia > UBA9968 > UBA9968 > DP-20. Next base: position 4,784 of record DASSGE010000166.1, on the reverse strand, counting down.
CGTTGCGCTCTGGCTGCTGCAGGCGCCCTTCGGCGGTTACAATTTGGTTTTCATCATCATGATCGCCCTAGGCCTCGGCGGAGCCGCCGTTTGTTATTTGATGGCGCGTCAGATCTCCACTGTTCGAAGACCGTCCGATCAGCCGCAATCGGCTGCGCCCTGGTGGCGGCAAATTATCACTCTGTCGGAACGCGGGGTGTTGTTGCCCGCATCGCTGATGTTCTGCAATCAGTTGAGCTTTCCCGCGATCACGAGCTTCATCGTGCTCTACACCCGCGAAATTGGCATCGACAGCATCGGTTCTTACTTCATTGTCAGCGGTATCACTAGCGTGCTCGCCCGGCCAATGCTTGGACGGGTCTCCGACCGCATCGGTGTCGGCTATTCACTGGTCGCGACTTTTACGCTTCAGTCGTTAGCCCTCACCTTATTGGTCGTTGCTTCCAACCTCGCGATGATTTTGCTTGCGGGAGTGCTGTACATGCTCGGCATGGCAATCGGCGGCGCATCAACCCTGATCATTGCGATGAATCGCGCAACTCCGGAGCGGCGCGGCCGGTTCATGGCATCGTTTTCAATGGCCTATCCGCTCGGTTATGGATTAGGCGCGTTTATCACCGGCAGCGCCATCGACGTGATCGGTTACTCTTCGACCTACCTCTTGCTCGCCGTGCTTGGCGCTGTTGGACTCCTGCTGACGATGATCAATTGGAAGTTCCTAAAGTAACCCCAACTTTCCTGTGAGTGGCCCGCCCGAGCCAGCCTCTTTACCTTGATGTGAAATTAGCGTAGAACGCGGCGCGTTTGAGTCAAATACATGCAGGATTTTTGTCATGAAGTATTCCCTTAAACTCCTGCAATGGCCAAGCGTCAAGAAACGGAAAGAATAACTACAAACAGAAAAGGAGAAACAACAATGACAAAAAATCTTTCCATCTGGACCATCGGCATCGCCATGGCGGCGATGTTTTCTACGCAGACTGCCCATGCGCAGCAACCGTCGTCGAAGTCAGCGCTGCAGGTGAGCAATCTGGTGCTGTTGAACGAAACTTCCAATGCGACGGCGCCAGGCCAGTGGGTCGATTTGTTATCCACCAACCTGCGCACGGCCAACCAAAAAGACCTGGTGGTTTTCGTTTCGCTGGAATGCGGCCTTTACGGACGCACGCTGGGGCGCAGCAAAGCCGGAACAACGGTTGACACCGTCATGGCGCAGTCTGGCGTCAAAGTGCGCGTTCTCATCGACGGCGTTGCCGTCGCCGAACCTGGCGAAGTCAATCTCTGCCGCAAAGCGCAGACCTTGTCCACGCAGTTGGCGCAGACCATCGACGCTTGTACCGACGTCAATCTCGACGGCGTGGTGACCATTCCCGATGAGTGCACTTTCACGCAACAACAATTCGAGCTGATTCTCGACGGCATGCAAGCCAATTCTTTCAATTTTGCCCTGCCCAACGTGAAGTCAGGAGTGCATCTCGTGCAGTTGCAAGCGCGCATCGACATCAATCTTACGGCCAGCCCAACGTCCAACGTTGAAGCCAAAGCCGCCGTTGGTAAAGGCTCGTTAATCGTCGAGGAAGTCAGGTTGATCAAGAACGCGGATATCAACCTTTAGCGGCGGCACGAGCACAAAGACCGGAGTCGCTCGAATCCAAGCCCGGAGCCAGCCAGCTCCGGGCTTTTTTTTGCGTCGTCAATTGTCTGCCCGCATGGCCATGATGTAATTTTTATCATCGCCTCGACGCGAGTGATAACTCGCGCAGCGGATTTTGCGGGCGCGCTTGGGACCAAGTCGCCAGTTATTCCGCTCGCCGGTAAACCATGGAAAGATAGATCGCACGAGGCTAGCCGAGCCATTCCGGCTTGGCTGATAGCGGAGTATCAATGATCTATCCGCGGGCAAATGGCGCCGACGGCCCAGCCGTCGCCGCGCATTACGACGAGCTCGATCGGTTTTACCGATCCGTGTGGGGTACCAATCTGCATCATGGTTACTGGCAGAGTGGCGACGAGAGTACGGAAGAGGCGATACTCAACCTGAGCCGGCTGGTCGCGACACAGGCGCAGATCACCACCGGGAGCCGAGTTTGCGACTTCGGCTGCGGCTACGGCGACACCGCGCGGTTTTTCGCGCAAGAGTACGGCGCCGAGGTTACCGGCATGACGATTTCGCGCCGCCAGCATGAACTTGCGCAAAAAACCGCCGGAGAAGGCGTCAAGCTTCTACTGTGCGACGGACTGGTTAACAATCTGCCCGCGCAATCTTTCGATGCCCTGGTCGCCATCGAAAGCAGCGAGCACATCGGCGACAAGCCCAGTTTTTTTCGCGAAGCCCATCGACTGCTACGCCATCAAGGTCGATTAATCGTCGCCGCGTGGCTTGCGCGCGAGCATGCGACAGTTTTCGAAGCAAAGTTTTTGCTCGAACCCATCTGCGAAGAAGGCCGCATTCCCGGCATGGCGACGCCGTCCGAGTATCTTGCCATGCTCGAAGCGGCAGGCTTCCGTGACGCCGAATTTTCAGATCTGAGTCGCAATGTTCGCAAGACCTGGAGTGTCTGTGCCTACCGATTCGTGAAAATCATCGGCTCCAATGCTGACCTTCGGCGCCAATGGCTCCGGCGCGACTGGGCCAACCGTGTATTCGCGAAAACTGTGTTTCGCATTTGGCTCGCATACCGAACCGGTAGCATGCGCTACGGCGTCTTTTCCGCGACAAAATAATCCCGCAGAATGGCATTAGCGGCGATGCCCGAACGATGGCTATTCGCCGCGTCATGGGGTAATAACACTTTCGGTCACAATTTCCGTAGTCATGAAATTCGGCATCTTCATTTTTGGCGACAATCATCCTGAGCTTGGCCGCTCTAACCAAAAATACTACGACGAAGTTCTGACCATGGCTGAATGGGCCGAGGAGTTGGGCTTTGACTCCTTCTGGTTGGGCGAGCATCATCTCTACTGGTATGGCACGTGCGTTTCGCCGCCGATGATCATCGCCGCACTCGGGCAGCGCACCAAACGCATCCGCCTGGGGCCGGCCATCGCCGTGCCGTCGTTTCACCATCCATTGATCGTTGCCGAGGAATACGCCCTGGCCGACAATCTCTGCAATGGCCGTCTCGAGTTGGGCCTCGGCAGCGGCTTCTCACCGGTGGAGTTTCAGCAGTTTGGCATGTCGATGGAGGAGGCTAAAGAAAGGTTTTGGGAAGGCACCGAGATCATTTTTGAAGCCTGGAAGGGCGGAACGTTTTCTTATCACGGCAAACACTATCAATTTGACAATATCTCGCTCTACATGCAGCCGCTGCAAAAACCGATGCCGCCGACCTGGCTCGCCGCGTCGAGTGACGCGACGTTAGTCAAAGCCGGCCAGATGGGATTACCGATGATGGGCATCCCGTTCGCGCGATCCAATAACCTTGCCGACGTCAAAGCGAAAAATGATTTTTACATCGAGGCATTCAACAAATCGGGCCACGCCGGTACGCCCGAGATCATGGTGGCTATGCATTTTTACCTGCGTGAAAACGAACAAGCCGCCGTCGACGGCGCCCGCCCCTATTTCGAGCGCGCCATTTCGTTTCACAAAACTCATCGCCGTCCGGGCTCCAAAATTCCCCAGTTCGACAACATCAAAGCAGAACGTCTGGCTTTATTCACCACTCCGGACGACACGGTCGCGATACTGCGCGAGTACCAAAAGATCGGCGTCACTCATGTTATTGGCATGATCAACTTCGGCGGCGTGCCGATGGCTGATGTAAGACGGACGATGGAATTGATGTCCGCGAAAGTTTTCCCTAGATTGCAATGAATTGGTCAAGTTCCCTCCCCCAGTGCGCGAGGAGGTCTAACCGGACAACACTCGTAGAGATTGAAGGAAACCAAGCCGTATGACCGAAGTTTATTTTCAAGACACCACTATCCGCGATGGCGCCCAGAGTCTGTGGGCTTATAACATCCGTACGGGGATGATCGCTCCCATCTGCGCCCAGCTCGACGATGCCGGATTCGAAGCCATCGAGCTCGGCGGTCCGATCGAACTGCCTAAGTGCGTCAAGGAGCTGCGTGAGGATCCTTGGGAGCGGTACCGGTTGATTATCCCGAAGTTCAAACGCACGCCGCTGCGCCTTGTGCACGGTTCGCGCAGCGGCTTTGCCATTTATCCCGACGCCCTCCATCAACTCTTCGACACCTGCATGGCCAATGTCGGCGTCAAAGAAGTGCGAATCTCCGATTCGTGGAACGATGCCAATGACTGGGCCTGGCGCGTCAAGCAAGCCAAGAACGCCGGGCTGAAACCGATCATCAATCTGATTTACACGGTGTCGCCACGCCATACCGACGAGTACTACGCGGCAAAAATCCGCCAGGCAAAAGCGCTCGATGTCTACCGGGTCATCTTCAAAGACCCCGGCGGTATACTGACGCCCGAGCGCACCAAGACCGCGGTGCCGGCGATCCTGAAGGCCGCCGGCGAGATGACGGTCGAACTGCACACTCACTGCACCACCGGCCTGGGCACGTTGTGCTGCTTGGAAGCGATCAAGGCCGGCATGGTGCACATCAACACGGCAATTCCACCGCTGGCGGACGGTTCGGGAAATCCATCGTTGTTTAACGTGGCTATGAACGCCCGCGCCCTGGGCTATAAAACGCTGGTCAACGAAGCGCCGCTGCGCGAGGCGTCAAAGTTCCTCACTGCCTGCGCGCGCCAGGAAAATCTTCCCATCGGCAAAACGCCCGAATACGACTACGCGCAATATGTCCATCAAATCCCC
>DASSGE010000165.1:0-2294 GCA_035693605.1 Binatia bacterium | reverse complement strand
GCCCGATCCAGACGGCCCCATGAACGCGACAAAATCGCCTTCGTTGATCGTCAAATTGATATTGCGCAGGACCGGAATTTCCAAGCTATCGCGCTGGTAGGACTTATAGAGATCTTCGACTTGAATAAATGGAGCGGCCATGGCGGGGCGCGGCTACTTCGTCTTTTGGCTGACTTTCACGCCGGCCGTGAGGCGCTCGTCGACTTTGCTGACGACCTTGTCGCCGTCTTTGAGTCCGCCGGTAATTTCGATCAATCCCGCCAGTTTTTGTCCTGTGCTAACGGGAACTTCGACCGCGCGGTCATCACGGATCTGATAAACCACCGAGCGACCACTGCGGTTCGCCACGGCGGTGGCCGGCACGGTCAGCACTGTTTTCATGTCGGCGGGGCTGTTAGCGGCGCCGACAGCAAGAAAAGAAATCTTCGCGCTCATCTCCGGCAAAACTTTCTGGTCGTACTCGCGAAATTTTATTTTCACCAACACCGTCGCCTTCGCCCGGTCGGCAGTCGGCACGATTTTCGTCACATATCCGGGATAACGCTGCTGCGGATAAGCGTCCAAGGTAATTTCACAAGCTTGTTCGGGATTCACCCGAGTGATGTTGGCTTCGGAAACGTCGGCGTCGACTTCCAACGACGACATATCGGCGATCGTCACCACTGCCGCTTTGGAGCTCGCCGCGCCGGCCAACGGCGCAACGATCTCACCGACATCGGCATTTTTTTTCAGTACGGTACCGTCAAACGGTGCGATGATACGCGTGTTGTCGACCGCGACTTCCGCTTCTCTCAAACCGAACCTCGCCGCATCGATGGTCGACACGACGCGCTTGTAGCGCGCCTCGGCAACATCGTAGTCCGCCTGCGCGACTAATTCTTTCTCGAGCAAGATGCGCATCCGTTCGAGATTCTGCTTGGCCTCGTTCAGATCGGCTTCGGCAACTCGCAGATTCTCTCGCGCCCGCTCCCGCGCCGCCGCGACGTCACTGTCCTCTAACCGGGCGATTATCTGGCCTTTCTTAACCTTGTCGCCTTCATCCACGCCGAGAAATACCAGCGTGCCGGTGCCTTTGGACGCCACCGCCGCCTTACGCCTTGCCACCACATAACCGCTCGCCGTCAGAACGGCGCTGGCTTGCGAGGGCGAACTCATCGATGCCGTGGCCAGCTGCACCTCGACCGCCGGCTCAAACAATCCCTTCAAAAATAATCCCGCTGCAACGACCGCGACGAATACCAGTAGCCAAACGATCCATTTGCCGTATGAGCGTGATTTACGTGGCGAGTGCGCCCCTGAAGACGACCGGTTGATGCGCAGTGATGAAAGATCCGCGTCCTTGGTTGCCATAAGCTATGAAGGTCAGACTACGGTGATATTTCGGTTTTTCAAGATAGTTGCGAAATGATAGATCGTCGTGTCATGGCGCAAACCACAAGATGGAATCCCGTCAGCTACGCAGCGAATGCGCGCTTCGTGGCCGAGCTTGGCGAGCCGCTGCTGGCGTTGCTCGACGCCAAAGCAAAAGAAATTATTTTAGACCTTGGATGCGGCGACGGTGCTTTGACGGGAAAAATCGCCGCTGCGGACTGCAAAGTTTACGGCTGCGATGCCAGTCTGGCGCAGCTTTGCGCAACGCGAAAACTCGGCATCGACGTTTTCGTCATGGACGGCCAGCAGCTTGGCCTAAAGCGCCGCTTCGACGCGGTCTTCACAAACGCGGCACTGCACTGGATGAAACAGGCGGAAAAAGTCGTTGAAGGCGTGGCCCATGCACTGAAACCCGGCGGTCGCTTCGTCGGTGAGTTCGGCGGCAAAGGCAACGTCGAGACCATCCGCCAGGCGTTGCACGGTGCGCTGGGCAACCGCGGCATCGACCCGTGGAGCGTCGACCCGTGGTACTACGCCGAGCCGCAGGAGTACACCGACTTGTTGCATCGCCATGGCTTCACAGTCGAATACATCGAACTGATCCCGCGCCCGACAAAACTTCCTGGAGATATCCTCGGCTGGCTCGAAGTCTTCGCCCAGCCGTTCAGCAAAGCCGTGGCAGAATCGCAGCGAGCAGAATTTGTAAATGAAGTTCGCAAGCAACTCGAACCAAGCTTGCAGAAATCTGATGGCAGCTGGTACGCGGACTATGTCCGCTTGAGGTTTAATGCGAAACGATAAGTAAGCAGGCCGTCCGAACACGGCATGAACGATTTGAACTTTATGAACGGCTTGAACGATTTATAGTTTAAATCCCCCATAGACCACCGTCGTCGTAAACTTCCAAAAACAATCGACATCGT
>DASSGE010000164.1:0-2132 GCA_035693605.1 Binatia bacterium | reverse complement strand
GCCAGGTTCCTATGTAACGCCCGCCATCACCGCCATGTATGAGCGGGATCGGAAATTTGAGCACGTCAACGGCATCGCCGATGTCGATGTTTTCCTTGCACGGACCGGTCTTGACCATCACCGGCGGGATCGATTTCTCCTTGCGCTGCAAGTAAGTCGACATGATCTCTTTGGCCGTCGATGATGGCGGCATGTGCATGGCCAGCGCGGTGCGCGCAAACAGCCCATGGCCCGACCGACTGCTGGTTCCCAACGGTGCGCCGAGTGCGCGAAATCCCTTGGGATAACCTTTCACCTTTTCGAACAATGCCGCCGGTGCGCCGAGGTCGTAAACCCGCCGGGTAATCGCCCCCATCTCTAAATTCCAATCCACCTCGGCGTCGATGCGCTGCACTTCTTGATACTCTTCCAGGATATCGAGGTAATCCCTCAGATCGTCGATTTGCATATGTTTGCTCCTAACTGCAAAAACCGGTGGGTTAAAGCCCGCATGAGCGGCATGTTATTTAGACTGAATGTAATTTATAGCAGAGCGATCTCGCGGCGGCAAAACAAATCCCAACGGCGTTGCCTACCCAATGGCGGCGGCAAAACAAATCCCAATGGCGTTGCCTACCCAATGGCGACGGAAAAACTAGACAAAAAATTCCCGGTGATCTATAGTCCGGAGCTTGACGGAAAAAGGAGGCATTCATGGCAGAGAGCAACAGACCAAGCGGCTTGCCGGCGGATTTGGGCGCCTACCTCGGCGCCGGCACAAAAATCAACGGGAAACTTCATTTTGAAGGCCAAGCGACGATCGACGGAGAAGTCGAAGGTGAAATCGTCGCACAGGCCCATATCACCGTCGGGCAGCAGGCGGTCGTCAAGGGTAAGGTTTCCGCGCAGTCGATATTGGTCCAAGGTAAGGTGATGGCCGATGTGGTTGCGGAAAAGAAACTCGAAATCCAACCGCCGGGATCCGTGTTGGGTGACGTAACCACCCAGAGTCTAGTTATCGGCGACGGCGCCATTCTCGAAGGCCATATCTCGATGAAGAAAAACGAGGGTCGGGTGTTGCCGCTGCGCCAAGAAGCAAAAAAAGAAGGCAGCGCTTCCTAGGTCTCACTCCGCGAAGAGCGGTACGATGCGCCGTTCTTTTGCGTTGACCAGGCCGCGCGCAGTTATCCGTAGCGCCGGCAAAGTGACGAACGGCAGGAAGACCAAGGCAAAAATGGGCTTGTCGAAAGGCGAGCCCATTTCTCTTAGACGGCATTGAACTCGCGCCATCCCCTTACCCACTTCCTGCCACGGTAACAACGAAAAGATCCCGCCGAAGGGGAATTCAAGTTTTTCCAGGATCTGTCCACGATCGACAATCGCCATGCCGCCGCCGGCCTCTAGCAACACATTGGCGCAAAGCGCCATGTCGTAATCGTCGCTACCGACCAGCAGCAAAGTATTTTCGTCCAAATTGGTCGTCAGGCCGACCGCCCCCACTTTTGCGCCCCAACCTTTCAAAAATCCGAACGCCACCTGTGTCGATCGCTGATGCCGGTCGAACATCGCAACTTTCAAAGTATCATCGTAAAGATTCGCATTGACCGTACCATTGACGACACCGATATCGAGAATTCGTTCCGCGGTAATCGTCTGATTCACCAATTCCATCACACGAACCTTAGGCTTGGCGCGTGGCGCGCGAATCTTGAAAAGCTCCGGCATAATCGTGAAGCCGACACGTAACGAGCGCATTAAATCCTCTGGCAGCGTGATAGTTTCACCGCGAAATTCCGAAATACCGCCACCAGCAACGCGTTTACCGGCGACACGAACCTCGCGCACCTGACATTGCTCCAGATCGTCAAGTAACAGCAAATCTGCGAACCGCCCTGGCGCGATTCCGCCGACGTCTTGTTCCAGACCCGAATAGATCGCCGGATTGATCGTGACCGATTGAATCGCTCGCAGCGGTGACAGTCCGAGTTCGATTGCGCGGCGCACTACGTTGTCCATATGACCGCGCACCGCGACATCGTCCGGGGTCACGCTATCGGTGACTAGAATAAGCCGGTTCAGGTTTACTCCCGCTGCGATCAATTCCGGCAACGTCGTCGCCAAGTCTTGGCGCAATGAACCTTCGCGCAGCATCG
>DASSGE010000163.1:0-5159 GCA_035693605.1 Binatia bacterium | reverse complement strand
TGGATGCGCAACTGATATACATGCCCGGCGGTTCGTTGATCGTGCAGACTCTGCTCTCGGGTGATGTCGGCGTCGCCAGCCTGGCGCCGCCCTCGGCGGTGAGCGCTTGGGCGAAAGGCGCCGAGCTTGCCATCGTTGCCGGCGGTATCGAGCGGGCATTGAACGTGCTCATGGTCAATCCGAAAATTAAAAGAGTCGAAGAACTCAAGGGCAAGCGTGTGGCGATTAGCCGTTTCGGCTCGCTTTCCGATGTCTCGCTGCGCGACGCGCTCGCCTATCACAAACTCAAAAGCCAAGATATCTCCATCGCTCAGATGGGCGGCCTCGGCGAGCGCATGGTCGCGCTCACCTCCGGCACCGTCGATGGCGCAATCTTGAACGTCGATCAAGTATATCAAGCTGAGAAGATGGGTTTTCAGGTGCTCGTCGACATGGGCAAACTGCCACTCAACTACTCGACCCAAGGGATCGTCGTCAGCCGCGAGTTCCTTAGCACCCAGCGCGGCGTGGTCAAAAGGTTCCTCAAAGTCTACATCGAGGGCATCAAAGTTTTTAAGACCGATAAAGGGCTCTCGATCGAAACCCTGGGCCGCTACATCAAAAGCAACGACCGTGAAGTATTGGCAAAAACCTATGACTTTTACCGCGAAGCCTGGGAGAGCTGGCCCACTGTCAGACGCGAAGGCATCCAACAAGCATTGGACAGCCTGCCCGAAGGCAAAAATCCGAAGCTTAATCTCGATAGCCTAATCGACAACTCGGTCATCCAAGAACTGGAAAAAGAAGGTTTCCTGAAGGAACTCTACCCGGGAGGCCTGAAGCGCTGACGGAACGAACAAGCGCCAGGCAGCACCATTTGACACGGCGGCACTGCCAACGTTAATTGGAGCTGTCGCATCAACCTCAGAGGTACTAACCATGCTCAAAACCACCGGCCTGATCGAAGGCCATTACCAATGCCGCTCGTTGGACGAAACTCTGCCGGTCTTCACCGACCTGTTGGCCATGGAAATCATCGAACGTAAGACCCAACAAGCCACGCTCAAGCATCCCAACACCGGCTGGCGTCTGGTCGTCCATGAAAGCGGCGCCGACGCGCCGGAAAAGACCTTCGACAACCACTACGGTTTTCGCGTCGCCAGCCATACCGAAGTCCAAGCGGCCTGGGAATATCTCGAAGCAAACAAGCAAAAGTACCACATCGACAAAATCACCAAGCCGCAGAAAGCCCATTTCGCCTATTCGGTCTACTTCCACGAGCCCGGCGGCAATCATCTGGAAATCGAATATTACAACCCCGGCAGCGCGCTGCACGGCCGGGCCCATACCGCAGGCCATTGGCAGACCGCGCTCACCGCGGAGCGATTCCCCGGCCGCGGTTATGTGCCCCAGGCTTTAACTCACGGGACGCTTCAGTGCGATGATCTGGACAAGACCAGAGCGTTTATCATCGGCGTGCTCGGCCTCGAACACGCCGGCGGCATGAGCGACAGGACGATCTACGTAAAGCACGCGGCGACGCCCTGGTATATTGTCATGCTGCCGCGCAAGCCGCGCCAGTATCTAGCGCCGGTCAACCGCTTCACCTTGCAGCTCGCCACGACGGCGGACGTCGAAGCGGCGCACCATGATTTCGTTTCGAATAAATCTCAACTCGGCCTGAACGAGATCGCCGATCTCGAACACGACGATGGTAGAGCGAGCTTTATCTTCAGCGATCTCGACAAGAATTGGTGGGAACTCACCGCCATCGGCTAATCCCATGATAAAATTTTTACAGTTGATATCGATTTTACTCGTGCTCGGCGTGGCGTCCACCATCCAAGCCCAGGCGCCGTTTTACGAAGGCAAAAACATTCTCTTGGTCAGCGGCACCGACGCTGGCGGTGCCGGCGATCTGCGCACGCGAGCGATCCTCGCACCGCTGAAAAAACATATTCCCGGCCATCCCAACATCGTCGTTCAATACATGCCCGGCGCGGGCGGCCGCCGCGCGGCAAATCATTTGTACAAGTCGGTCAAACCCGACGGAATGACCATTGGCGCCATGATCACCGGCATGATTCAGGGCACGCTATTCGGTGAGAGCGATGTGCTCTACGACATCGACAAGTTCATCTATCTCGGCTCGCACGCGCGCTACGCGCCCTACGGCTTCATCAGCCGCAAAGGCGCCGGTTTCACAACCAAGGAAAAACTCAGCGCCGCCACCGGCGTGCGCATCGGCGCGCCCTCCGTGGGTCACAGTCTGTACACCATGGCACGGCTGTTCGCTTACATGTTCGACATGAAAGAGCCGCGCTTCGTCACCGGCTACACGCCGCGGGAGATCGACTTCGCCTTGGAGCGCAACGAGATCGACGCTAGAGTGAGTATCTTAGACAGCTTGTTGACGCGTAATGCCCATTGGCTCGAAAAAGATTTGGTCGACATCAACGCCACCATGGACATACCCAAAGATATCAGTTACAGCCACCCGCGGCTGGCCAAACTGCTCGAGATCGAAGGCCTCGCCAGGTCCAATCAGGAACGCCGCTTGATCGCCCTATTTCGCGGCGCTCGCGCCACCGGCCAGCCGTTTGTCCTCCCGCCCGCCACACCGCCAGACCGAGTTAAGATTTTACGAGAAGCCATGCGCAATGCCTTCGCCGACCCCGATTACGTCAAGACTTACGAAAAACTCACTGCCGAGCCGGCCATGCCGATCGCCCCCGAAGAGTTCGAAAAGCAGCTGCGCGAAATCCCCCGTGAACCGGAAATCATCGACCTTTTTAAAAAGTTGTCGGGTCCGGGACCACTGCCGAAACGTTAGGCGGTGCAATCCGTCTTCGCCCTACGATGTCCGCAACAGAACAATTCCAAGCAGCACGAGAACAACGCCGGAAATCATCCTGGCTGTCATCTGCTCGGCGAAGATAAAATAACCGGCGATCATCGCGAGTAGCGCTTCAAGCCCGAGCACAACGACATAACCCGATCCCAATGCTTCGTGTTTCATCGCCCAGGCCTGGACGAGAGCGCCGGCGCCGAAAACGATAACCAAAGCCAGCACCGGCAGCCCGCGTGTCAATCCGGCGGAATGTTTCATGAACACGCCGCCCGCGACATATAATGCCGCGGCCAGTGAATAGAGAAACAGCGCCTTCATGTGGAGGGTTGCGGTGTTGTGGAGGGACAAGCTCGTCTGCGCCAAACGGGATCAGGCGCCGATCAGCTTGAGTTTGTTCTTGGCGTTCTTGCCGATCTTGTTGCGCGGGAATTTTTCCGCGACATACTCCAACAGATCAACACCCAGGCCGCGTTCCTGGCCGGGCCGTTCAGCCAGGCTAAAGCCCAGGGCAAAAAGATCTTCCGGCGTTAAACTTTTTTCTTTGCGCAGAGATTCGAACACTGGATAGACCGATCCCCGGTACAAACCGGTCAAGAGCTCGACAGCCGGATGTTGGCGGTTGGTCGCCAACGTATGCGCATGCAATTTCAATTGCGCCAGTGCCAAATTGTAGCGATGCTCCGGTTTGAACTCGCTGAAGTCTTTGAGCGGGGTTAAAAATCCCAAGGATTCTTTATACTTTTTGCTTTTGACCAGTTTGCTTCCGTGATCCGCCAGCCGGTCATAGACAAACTCAACAGCGGCGCTCTTGAGGACATGCAGGAACGCCGTCTGAATTCGCTCTTCGGCAGCGATCGCTTGCTGCAAGCGTTTCCACAATCCTTCGAGCGTGTCTTGGCGCCACTTGCCCTCGAATGAGGGCAACAACTCGGCAATGCTCCACGCCTTGCTCGGATCTTCACAGCTGGCAAGCTCTTTGAGCAACACATTTCTCGCTTCGGGGATCTTGCGCAAAGAACTCGCCGCGACGTCGCGCTTGCGGTAGTCGGGATCGCCTAATTCTTCGACTAAAGTACGGATGGTTGCCGGCGTCGCGACATCGCCCATTTTACGCAAGGCGAATTTTTGTAGATCGGAGTGCGGGCTTTGCATCAGCTTGGCCAACAGCGAGCGGGAATCTTCCGGCAACTCATGGGCATCGAGGAGATCGATGACCAGTCGGGTCACCTCGGAGTATTCGGCCTCTTCGAGTATTGGCAGCAGTTTGGCGTACTCGTCCTTGCGCAGCTCTTGCTCGCGCAGGCAACGCAGCAATGCCACCAGGGCATGCGCGCGCACCGCCGGATGTTGATCGGCGCCGATATATTTGAACAGCCAGCGACGCGCTTGCGGCCGGCCGAGCTGGCCCAACAATCGCATCGTCGACACCGCCGCCGGTCGTTGCTGTTTGACATCGAGTTTGGCGGCAAACGCTTCTACCTCATCGTAGAACGCGTCGAGCTCTTTACTCTCCATTTCGCGCAGCGCCGGCGTCATCAAATCGCAAATGACTTTATTGGTCTCGTCGGTGCCGCCGCTGAGCATTTGTAAAAGCCCTTTGAGCGCCGCCTTGCCGCGCACTGCGGCAAGCACCCGAGCGGCGTTCAACTGCCAAACCCGGGTCGCATCCTTCGCCTGTTGCAGCAACAGCGGCACCGCCGCGTGGCCGACGCCGGTAAGCGAGCGCACGGCGCGCTCCTGCATCTCCCGGTCACCATCATCGAGCATCTTGAGCAGCTGCGCGGTATTGCTCTTGGGCTGAACCTCTTCAAAGTAGCGCAGCGCATAATCCTTGAGCACCGGATTGGGACTGTCGAGCATCGTGCCGATCAATTTCGCCGTCGCCGCGTTGCTGATTTTTAGCGCGCCCAACACGAGCATCGCCGCGCAGCGCTCCTCGACATTGCCCTTTTCCGCGAGGGTCAGAAGGTCCTGTAGCGTGTTATCCATCAACTACTTACCAACGTGATCCAGCAAGAAAAGTCAAGGCGGGCGGTAACGCGCTAGTGGTTCAGTTGGGCACCCGTCTTCATCCTGAGGAAGATCTCGCTTCGCTCGAAATGACAGACGAATAATCGGTTTGTCATCTCGAACGAAGTGAGAGATCTCGAGCCAACTGAACCGCTATGGGCGATACGGCTGTTTCAAGTTGGAAGTTTGGGGTTCGTGTTAACCTTGGAACCCGTAAGACATAACCGCGTCCGCGCGCAGCTTGACTCCCAACTGGATTGCCGGTACGAACGGCGAAGTCCAAGGGAGATAAAATGTTCTATCCAGATCTTACCCCGTT
>DASSGE010000162.1:0-2995 GCA_035693605.1 Binatia bacterium | reverse complement strand
CTGGTTAGTAGTCTGGCATGATGCGGTAATTCAACATGACCGCTAAGATGACCGTTAAATTATTCCTCGTTAGCGTATTGCTGCTGCAATCGTACTCACCCACTTACGGTCAACAACCTATCGCGAGTTTTTTTTATGATGAGCGAGGCAGCGTCATCCGCCAAGAACAGGACACCAACAGAGATGGTAAAACGGATCGTTGGACGTTTTATAACAAGCAAGGCCACGTCGAAAGGGTAGAGCAGGATCTTAACTTCGACGGTAGGGCCGATACCGTCGCCTTTTATGAAGCGGGCCAACCGGTGCGCCAAGAGGTCGCCAGCAAGAACGACGGCCAGATCGACACGTGGTTTTTCTACAACACCAAGGGTGAAATCGAGCGGCGCGGCCAAGATCCCCATCGTTCCGGAAAGCCAACAGTTTGGGTTTACTATCAAAATGGCCAGCCGGTGCGCAGTGAAGAGGATACCAAGGGGAGCGGCAAATCCAATCGTACCGTTCATTTGCGCGATGGCCAGATCAGTCGGGTCGATGAAGACACCAACAACGATGGCAAGCCGGACAGCTTTTCCTTTTATGAAAATGGCCAGCTCGTCCGCAAGGAGTTGGACCGCAAATACAACGGCAAAATCGACCTATGGGGCTATTATCAGTCGGGCCGTTTGGTCAGGCAGGAAGAAGATCTGCGCGGCGATGGCAAAATTAGCCGGATCGTGCATTTTGATGGCGAGCAAGTCTTGCGTCGCGAAGAAGATACCGGCAAGCGCGGCCGCATGGATATGATCGAGTCGTTTTCCCAGGGCAAGATTGTTAAACGCTTACGTGACACCAAAGCAAGCGGCAAATGGGACGTTGTTTACTACTTTGAAAATAACCAATTGACGCGAGAAGAGCGTGATACCGACGGCGATGGCTTTTTCGATTTGAGGATTCTCTACGAAAACGGTCAAATTCGTGCGCAAGAGGCCGACACCAATGGCGATCGGCGCGTCGACGTCTGGGTAATTTTTGTCTACGGGGAGCGCGCCGAACAGCTTGAAGATCAAAGCGGTCACGGTAAGATTAATGCCCGCTACATTTTCAAAGGCGGACAAGTGGTCGGTCAGGAAGCGGTCAGCGACGGCGAGCCACCACGGGTCGCACCCGCATTTGGAACCGTCACAGAAGAGTACCAAGCTATGGCAATTGCACCACCGCCGGCATAGCTTAGAGGTGATCGGGAGCTGGGTTGATCAGGGGTATTGAAATCAAGTAGGATTACCGAGGTTGGAATAGTTTGATGAGAAGGCTCGCTGGATTTATATTTTGCTGCTTATTCGCTCAAGGGTGCGAGCCTATGGCAACTCAGTTTCCGCCCGGAACGATGCAAAACAGCGGCGCGAACCCGACCCCTCAACAAGCCCAAATCGACAAAGATCGCCGCTGGGCTCATGCAGTGGAAAGTGCTCAGAAAGCTGCGTTTATCGGCGGAATTTTCGGTGGTCCATTTGGTGCGCCAGCGAGCATGGGATTGGGCGCGATCGGTTTTATCTACGGTATGTTTACCGCGGATTCTAAGATCGCCGAGGAAAAAGCCCAAGCTCAGGTACGCTACCAAAAGGAAGCCGACAAAGATCGGGCGCTGGAAACTGCCATCGAACAAGAAATCGAACGTCAGCGCGCCTTGGAAAATCAAATTGCCGGGGTGACCGGTCAATCGGTCAGCCCAGAACCGGCACGACTACCACAGCAAGTTGGCCAAACAATGCCTGCTGAATCGACCCCTCAGCCGCAATCCAACGGTTCGCCGGGTGCGATCACGGTTGCGCGCGCCAGCACGCCGCCAGCACCGCCGCCATTTCGCAACGTCGAGGTCCGCGATATCAACAAGGATGGCGTGCCCGACATCTGGATTTACTATAATCCGCAAAAGCCAGGAGAGATCCTGCGCCAAGAAGAGGCGACCAAAGGGGACGGCCGAGTCGATTCTTGGAGTTATTACCAAGAGGGTCATATGGTACGGCGCGATCTCGATCGGCAGGGCAGCGGTCGGCCGGACTCCATTTATTATTACGAGAAGGAAAAAATTGTCCGGGAGGAACGTGACGAAACGGGCCAAGGTCGCATGACCTACCGAGCAAGTTATCAAAATGGCCGTCTCGAGAAAGTAGAAAAAGATTCTTCCGGCCAAGGGCGGCCGGACCTATGGATTTTTTATGATACGTCGCGGGACGGAGAAATCGTCTTGAAAGAGGAGCGTGATTTGAATGGCGACGGCATCGCCGATCTGTGGTCCTTCTATGACAACGGCAGGCTCGTACGCCGCGATGTCAATGCTCCAGGGCTAGAGATCTTATCCAAACAAGATCAAGTGCCCACGCCAACCGCCGAAATCAGACTACCCGCAATTCCCGGCAGTTAATAAAATGACCTACGACTCCTCCTCAAGTGCAGAGGTCGGATTACTATCCCTCGTCCGCAGTCCGTTCTTAGTGCCGTCTTTGATCTTTCATGGGTTGTTACTTTTGCTGGCGCTGCGGACAGCGGCACTTACAATCGTCAGACCTGCCGACGAAACGCCGATTTCGGTGCAACTGATGGAAGTGCGCACGGGTAGTTCTGAAACCAAAAGCATCGGTCCAGGCCAGGGCGCTGGCGGTCCTAAAACAATGCCCAAGCTGGGACTGCCAATCCCGCCGCGGCAACAAACCGGCAAACTAAACAGCGGTTCGATCGAAAGTACTGTGCCAGCGGCCAAAACCGAAGCTGCTCCCGAGCCCAAATTGGTTCCGCTACCCGGACCTAAAGTGCTTGGGGCCGAGACTCGAGAAGCAATCAACGCCAAAGAAACCTCTCCGGACTCTCTCGTCCGTCTGCCAACCAAGGAGGCCCCAACAAATATACCCGGTAGTGCTGCAACCGATTTGGCATTAAATCAGCAAAGTCTCGCTGCGCTCAAAGGCACCGGTGATGGACCCGGGATCAAAGCATTGAAAGAAGGTGCACAAATCCCCGG
>DASSGE010000161.1:0-4907 GCA_035693605.1 Binatia bacterium | reverse complement strand
CACGCTGATTTCAATGAAGCCTGGATCTCGTAACTAAGCTCCGTCCAACGCTGCCGCCAGATCGGCGATCAAGTCGGCGGTATCTTCGATGCCGACCGAATAGCGGATCAGATTATCCTTGATGCCCACCATCAGCCGTTCTTCGGTGCTGAGCTCGTAGAAGCTCATTAGCGCCGGCTGTTCGATCAGGCTCTCGACGCCGCCTAATGACGGGGCGATTTGCGGGATGCGGCAGCCGTCGACTACTCGGGAAGTTGCATCGAGATCGCCTTTGAATTCGAAGGAAACCACGCCGCCGAAGCCACGCATTTGCCGGCGCGCAATGGCGTGCTCGGGATGGCTCGGCAGCCCGGCGTAATGGACTGCGGCGATTTTCGCATGGCCGGCGAGAAACTCAGCCAAGCCTTGAGCGTTGGCGTTTTGCCGTTCGATGCGCAGGCCGAAGGTCTTGAGACCGCGCACCAGCAAGTACGCCGCCAACGGATCGATAATCGCGCCCGTGACGTGCTGCAGCGAGCGAATGCCGTCGACCAGCTCGGCGCCACCCAGCACCGCGCCCGCCAACAAATCGTTGTGGCCGCCCAAATATTTCGTCGCCGAGTGAAGCACCAGGTCAATGCCGAACTCGAGTGGCCGCTGATTAAACGGCGTGGCAAACGTCGCGTCGATCAAAGTTTTCACCCGGTGGCGCTTGCCGATGGCGGCGAAACGTTCCATGTCGACGATGCGATTGTATGGATTGGTTGGCGACTCGCTGACCAACAAACGCGTGGTCGGCCGGATCGCTTCCTCGATCGCTTGATAGTCGCCCGCCGGCACCACCGATACTTCGATGCCGTAGCGGTGCAAGGTCTGGGTCAAAAACTGCCGCGTGCGCCGGTAGGAATCGTCGGTAACCACGACGTGGGAGTTATGCGATAACATCGCGTACAGCGCGGTCGTTACCGCCGCCATACCGCTGGAAAACAGCAAACAGTCTTCCGCGCCTTCCAACGACGCGAGCTTTTGCTCGGCGACACGCTGCGTCGGATTGCCGTAGCGACCGTACTCTTCTCGCTCGATCTTGCGCTGAAAATGATTGTGCAGTTCCTCGGTATCGGCGAATGTGTAGGTCGCCGTTTGCACGATCGGCGTGGCCAAGGAGTTGCCGAGCTTGGGCCGCGGTTCGCCGCCGTGCACGGCCAACGTACTAAAACCGAGCGGCTTACCGGCTGAGCTTTTACTGGAAAAATTCTTAGTCATCTTACATAGCCTGTGAAAACTTTCTACGAGAACAATCAGCTATCCAACAAGCGCACACGTTCGACATAGCGCGAGATCGCATCGCTGATCTTTTTCGGATCCGCGCTCACTTGCACGGGCCGATTGGCCTGGCTTTCCTTGATACCGGGCAGAGCGCCGGAATGATAAGCGATCTTCTGCTCGGCAAACTTGAGTCCATGGGCAGTGGAGATCACCACAACACGCTCGTGGCTATGAATGATCTTCTTATCGACCAATTTGCGCAGCGCCGCCAGCGCGACACCGGTATGCGGACAGTTGAACATGCCAGTGCGATCCGCGCGCGCCACCTCTTCGGCCAGCTCCTGCTCCGAAGCCTGTTCAACCACGCCGTTAAAACGCTGCAATGTCGAAATGGCTTTGCGAATGCTTACCGGATTGCCGATCTGAATCGCGCTGGCCAGGGTCTTTTTCGCTGTCACCGGCTCGAAGTGTTCGAAATTTTTCAAGTAGGACAGATAGAGCGGATTGGCGTTCTCCGCCTGCGCGACGCAAATGCGCGGCAGCTTTGAGATCAAGCCAAGATCGTACATCATCAGAAAGCCCTTGCCGAAGGCGCTGACGTTGCCCAAGTTGCCTCCCGGGAGGACGACCCAGTCCGGCACCTCCCAATCGAACTGCTGGACGATTTCGAGCGAGATCGTTTTCTGGCCTTCGATGCGCAAGCTATTCATCGAGTTGGCCAGATAAAGACGCTTTTGCTGGGTAACTTCCTGTACTGCCGCCATGCAGCCGTCGAAATCGGTATCGAGCGACAGCACCAACGCGCCGTTGGCAAGCGGCTGCACCAGCTGTGCCGGCGAAACTTTGTCGCGCGGCAGGAATACCACGGTGGGAATACCTGCCGCGGCGCCGTAGGCGGCCAGAGCGGCAGAAGTATCGCCGGTTGAGGCGCAGGCCACCGCGTCGATCGCCTCGCCGTTGGCGATCATCTGCTGGACCACCGAAACCAGCACCGTCATACCGAGATCTTTGAACGATCCGGTGTGGGAATTACCGCACTGCTTGACCCAGAGGTCTTCGAGATGCATTTGCTTGCCGTAGCGATTGGCCCAAAACAGATTGGTATTGCCTTCGCAAGTCGAAACGATATTCTCGTTGTCGATGAACGGGACGACCCACTCTTTTTTGGCCCACACCCCCGAGCCATAAGGATATACGTTTTGTCTGACGCGCTCGTCGAATAGTTTGATCCAGCCTGCCGCTGCCCGCGTCCGCAATGCTTCCATGTCGTGATGGACCTCGAGCAGATCGCCGCAAGTCGGGCAACGATAGATAATTTCCAGGAGATTGTACTGCCCTGGGCAGCCATTTATGCACTGAAACCATGCGTTATAATTCATCGCGTCGTGCCTTTCGCGTCTGCGCGCCCGCCGATAAGACGTACAGCCTGATTGAAGTTTGGCTTGTGACTTCGCCCATATTGCCTGCTTTGCCAGAGTTTTTCCAATGCGGCGAAAGTGCGCAGCGTTCCGCCAAATGAAGCTCACCTTGCAGCGGCAGGTGAGCTGTTGTAGAGATCAAGTGAATCGACGGCAACGGAGGCTCCATGGCAAAAATCAAGCATATCGCCATCGCAACTCAAGATCCGGAAAAGACCGCGCAGTTCTACAAAGAAGTATTCGGTCTCAGAGAGATCGCCAAGATCAATAGTCCAGGCGCCACCGGTTTTCATTTGACCGACGGCGACCTCAATTTCGCCGTACTGAAATTCAAGAACGACCAAACCGCCGGGGTGCCACAGGGCAAAGAATATAGCGGCCTGCACCATATCGGTTTCGAGGTCGATAGTATCGAAGAAATCGATAAGAAACTCGCTAGTGCCGGCGCGCCAATTCGCGACGACATCAACCAGGCGTTAGGTTTGGGGCGCAACTCGGCTTCCCATGTCAACGCCGAGGTCAAATACAGCGCACCGGACGGCGTCATCATCGACATCTCCGAAACCGGCTGGACCGGCACTGCGAAACACCCACGATAGAATGCCCCTCATTCATTCCGGCGGAAGCGAATCAGCTTGCCGCTCCGCGCCCCAGCAGCCTAGATACTGGTGCCGCTTTAGCGAAAAATGCTCGGCAAAAGCTGTTTGGCGAGCAAAGCGCAACGATAAGCTAAACGATTCTCTGGGTTAGTTTCACGGATTCGCGTCGATCCAGGCTTTGGCGAGATTGATGACAAATCGCTCGGCGTCCTCGCTCGACTTGAAGCGATCGCCCAATCCGCCGACCGTGTGGCTGAAACGCTGACCATCGCGCTTCCAGGTAATCTCGGCACCAGCGCTCCAGTCCTTACTAGTCTGATTCAGTGACGCATAGGCAATAATCAGCCGGTCGTTGTGATAGAGGTTGGCCATAGTCGGCTATATCTCACTTCACAGGACGATTCTCAAGCGCGCCGTTCGGTAGACTGTGAGCCCACCTATTCTGTTGCGGCACCGCTAACAGTGGGCAGCGGCGGGGCAGAATCGCGTTAATATACGAAGCTTCACGTCAGCCGCCGAACGTCGCCATGTTAGCGGCGTGGCATGACGTTCGACTCGTTCCGGCACGTTGCGTCGGCCCGGCGGAGGATTCCCGCACAGCGCGTCGGGCAACACTACCCAGCCAAGCTCTTCCGCCACTTTCCCGTGGCTTACCGCGACTACAACAGTTTCATAAAGAGGCTCCTGGCTTGTCGATTGCGTTGGAACCATCCCGGCCCCGAAACAATTCGTAAGAGAAATGGATGGTGGACAAAGTGATGAAGCGAATAAAGTCCGCGCTATTGGGCATGCTCGAACCCACCGACGATGGCATACTCGAACAGCTTTCGCGTAAAAGCATTCGCGAGGGCGAGGAGCGACTCCTCTACGCTATGCTGGAGAGCGCAATCGAGGACTATCAGAAATACTTCTTGGCGACCGAAAACAAAGGGAAGGCATTGTTTCAACAAGCCGAGGAGTGGTTTTTTGAAACTGACTCCAGCTCGGAGTTCTCCTTCGAAAGCATTTGTGAATACCTAAATCTAAACGCCTGCTATGTCCGTAAAGGCTTATTGAATTGGAAGAAAGAAAAACGTTGTGCCCAAGGGGGGCAACGACTCGCAAGTTAGTGAAACGACTGTACACCGATTCGCTAAGGCCGATCCATAACGTTGGCAATCGCTCCCTCACTGCCAGTGACGATCCACCGCTTTTAACCTTACGCGGATCTGCGATTCAGTCGGTCAAATATTCACGCCAATTGATCGGCCGACGAGGTTGATTCTGATAATATTTTTCGCTGTTGGCGATAACCGATGAACATCCAGAAACTATAATCATCAGCAAGAGCGCAAACAGGCAGATTTTCTTCATCGCGAATTCCTTTTGGCACCACCGCTCAATCTGACGTCTCCCTCGTCATCGGTTTTGTCCACGCTTCACAACGAGCATCGCAAAATAACCGACGGCGTGAACTTGAGGCCTAGCCGGTTTAACCTACAGTTTTGTCGAAATATATTTTACGGCGCTTTCACACTGCCGGTTGAGATCGGTGTGAAGATTGAACACCTCATCCGCTGTGCACTTTTCCTGACGGCAGGCGAGCGCCACGTCGATTGGTTTGAGATCGAGACCGACTGGTTGAATTAGGTGGAGGTATTCGACC
>DASSGE010000160.1:0-4925 GCA_035693605.1 Binatia bacterium | reverse complement strand
GGAATGGGATCTCGTCTGCGCGAAAAAATCGCCGGAAGAACGCGCTGCGCCGTTTCGAAATCTAACCGATTTAAGCCGGCGCTCGCCCAAAGGCTACGCCAAGAGCGGCTACGTCGGACCGAACCAACCTTGGGGCAGCGTCGAGAAATGGTTCGAGTTGGAAAACCACCGCCGCCCGCAGTTCAAACCGTTTCTACAGGATATCGAGCATAGCGCTCATGATGTCCTGCTTCCGGAGATTAAAAAAATCTCCGGTCTCTCCGACAACGAACTCTTCATCACCTATAAGTCGCGGCTCGAACGTCTGCGCGGCAAAAAGCTGCTGCACATCGTCGGCGAGTACGACAAAGGCCATTGGATTGAAGGCGGAGAGAAAGGACTGGAGTTTCGCCGTGAAGTTTACGCCTTCGAACGATTTAAACCCTACGCCGAAGCCCTGCGTTTGATACAGATTCCAAATTTAACCCACTACGGCCATGTCGAGAGCTACAATGAAAGCTTGGCAAATATAATGGTGACGGGGTTCAAGGAATACTTTCGCGATTAGAGTGGCTGGACGAAAAATTCGCTCCACTTCCTCTCGTTGCTAGCTGAGGAAGTGGAGCGAATTTGCCAAGTTGATTGGTATATTTTAATTGCGCTGCCAGCTGCGGCGACGGTTGAAGAAATTATCGAACCAGTTATCCCGTCGATCGCCCCGGCGGTCGAAGCGGCTGTCGTAGCCATCACCGCGATTATCCAGACGCCGCTCGATCCAATCACCGCGGCGATCGAGACGCTCTTCGATGAGATCGCCTTTGCGGTCCAAATGATTCGCCAGTCCAATCTTGCCTTCGGCGCGCGCCTTCGCCGCTAAGGCGTCCAGCCGGTCATTGATACGCTCACCGCGGGCGTCGAGGCGCTCATTAATTCTATCGCCGCGTTCGTCCCAACGATCGTTGAATCTGTCTCCTCTGGCATCGAACCGTCCATCGATGCGATCACCGCGACGCTCGAAGGACTCGTGCGCCATCGCCGGAAGAGCGCTGCCGAGAGCCAGAATACTCAAGCCGATGACAATTACCTTTTTCATAGTGAGTCTCCTTTTTGTTTCGCCTTTTAACCTGCCTCATCGAGTTGGACGGCGCGGTTATCGAAAGGTTTACCTGGGCGACCTCGGTCATGGAAAACTTCACCGCATTCATTGCATGAACGGTCAATTGAGCCCGTAATATTCAGTCTAGCGTAACTTGACAGGATCGCAGATCTAACTTACAGATTTTGTCAATGAAAGTTTCGGGCGAAAGTACGGAATCTGCATTCTATCGCCGCAATCGGCGCCTGCTTACGCTGATCATGGCAACGCTGTTTTTTTTCGCCGGCCACGTGGGGTCCGTCAGTGGCGAAGCGTTGCGCATCGCCTATACATCGATCGCCGTGGTTTACGGTCCTTTATGGCTGACCAAGGAAGCCGGGATCTTCAAAAAGTACAATATCGAGCCCGAGTTCATTTATATCGCCGGCGGACCGCCGTCTTTACAAGCGCTGATAGCCGGCGACGTGGCGATCTCGTTTACCGCCGGCGGCGCTACAGTGGCCGCCAATCTTCAAGGCTCGGATGTAGTCCTGCTCGGCGCGAGTATCGACGCCCTGCCGTTCGAACTGTGGTCCACGCCGACCATCAAGACGCCGGAGCAGCTTAAAGGCACAAAACTCGGCGTCAGCCGCATCGGCGCGACCACTGATTTCGTCGCGCGTTACTTGCTCAAAAAATGGCACCTGCAGCCGGACAAAGATGTGGCGATTTTTCAAACTGGCTCGGGACCGCAAATCTTTGCCGCGATCAAAGGCGGTTCGGTGCAAAGCGGCGTGCTTTCTACCGGGCCGGAAACCATCAGCGCCGAAGCCGGAGGCTTCGTGCGCCTCGCCGACGTGTCGACTTCTGGTTTGGTCTACCCCTTCGGTCCGTTCGCCGCGCGCCAGGCATTTCTAAAAAACCAACCGGACCTGGTGACACGCTTCATGAAGGCCTATGTAGAAGGCATCCATCGCTTCAAGTCCGACAAGACGGCGGCGCTTGCGGTGTTGGAGAAATATACCAAGCAAAAAACCACATCGGCTTCGGAAAAGATTTACGAGATTTATGCAACTAAGTATTTTAAGCGCGCACCCGAGGCGACGCCGGCGGCGATTCAAACCATTATCGAAGAATTGTCGGCATCGCGAACGATTCCGCCTGGCACCACGCCGCAGCGCTTTGCCGATTCCCGCTTTATCCGAGATTTAGTCAGCAGCGGCTTCGTCGACGCGCTTTACAAATCCCGTTAGCCCGTCCGCAGAGGAGAAACTAGAAATGCAAACGATTCTGCAAAAACATGTACCCCACAACACCGGCTGGTCGGCGGAGATGAAGCAAGGCCAGGTCATCCGCATCACCGCGACCACAACTGTGGATTTCGTTTTCTTCAAACTGCAAAATTTGGTCGAACGCTTCGACCAGCCGCGCACCAAGGTCTACAACATGAAGCTGTTCATCAGCACCGGTGACAAGCTTATGGGGCGCAACAATCAACACATGATGACGATCATCTATGATGGCAACAAAACCGGTACCCATGACCTGCAAAAAGGCATGTGCAGCGGCTACCGCTTCAAACTGGCCCAGCAGGAGAATCGCCTCGCCGAATATTACCCGCGCGAAATCAAGGAGATTCCCGATCACGGTTGCTACGAAAACTTGTCCAGGGCGGTGGCTTCCTACGGCATCATTCCCGAAGATATTCCCAGCCCGTTCAACTTGAATCAACATATGATTATCGACGGCAAGACCGGCAAGATGGAGCACACCCAGGTACGGCCGCCAGAAGGCAACTACATGGATTTGCGCGCCGAGATGGACCTGTTGGTAGCTTTGAGCGCCTGTCCGGATCTCGCCGTCGGCGGCAAACCGGTCGACGTAATGGTTTACCAGCCGTAGAGCAAACCTTTTGTTGCTTCCACCGCAAAGGAGCGCCGCACCATTTCCATCGTTATCCTCGCCATGCCCTACGGGGTTTTGGATCCTACCCGGTTATCGCAAGCCTCGCGTTCCTGTGTCGAGCGATCACTCGACTGGTGGCAGAAGTCCATGCAAAACACCAAGCACAAAACCTATCTGGTCTTGGCCGGCTATGATGCGGATCACGGGCAGGAAATCAAATTGCGCCGGGAAATAGTCGACCAAACCCTCACCGACCCGGAATTGATCGGCAACGTTATCGAAGTGAGCGCCCACAATGAGGTGGGCTTAGCGCAAAAGATCAGCCGCATTCGCGCCCTGTTGCCGGTCGAAACCATGACGGTATTCGTCGAATCGCGCAACGCCGTCAGCGTCAAGGCAATCTTCAGACGCAAGTTCGGCAAGACGGTGCAGTTGAGAAAATTCAAGGCGGATTTTGAATTCAACCACCAGTGGATCACAACCTCGACATCTTTCGCCTGGTCGGCGCGCAACTGGCTTTTGCGCGTGTGGTTCGAGCTGAAAAAACGCATGGGCCGCGGGCTGCGCAAGAAAATCCGCTACTGGTTCAAATCATGAGTCGTCGGGGCGCAGCATGCCGCGCCCCGACGATCAATTTTTCACGCCACCTTGGAAATCTTGGCGTTGACTTCAGCCGAGAATCCCTTCTCCAGCCACCAATGGGCGATCTCGCTGCCGGTGGCAAACCACACGCCCTTGTGAGATTTCATATGACCGATGATATCGGACAGCGTTTTTGCCCGGCCGGGACGGCTCGAGATATACGGGTGAAACTGAAACGGACAGAATGTCGGCGCCAGGCTCGACTCTTCATAGAACTGGTCGAACATTCCTTTCCAGATCACCAAAGTATCGTTGGGATTGCCTGAATCGCGATGGCCGTAGGTGCGACCGTCGCCAAACGGCTGGCGCGGCAACTCGACCAGTTTCTTCTTGCCGTTCTGCCAAACAAATGGCAGATCGTGAGAAAATGAATTGCTATTCCAAAGATATCCCTGCTCCATCAAGAGCTCGATGCTGTTGGGACTCTGCGTGCAGGAACGCCAGCCCACCGGCCGCTTCTGCGTACGGCTGAGAATCATATCCGTGGTCCGCTTCATAACATCGCGTTCTTCATCGCGGGAGAGATCGCGCGCCACTTCGTGATGATAGCCATGGCCCGCGACCTCATGTCCGGCGCCGACGATCGCCGCCATCGCCTCAGGATAGCGTTCGGCGATACCGCCGCAGGTGAGGAAAGTCGCCTTTACTTCGTGGCCGGCGAGAATGCGGAGAATGCGCCAGATGCCCGTGTTCGGGCCATATTCGGCCTGAGTGTATTCTTCATGATTGATCTTGCCGTCCTTATCCGGTCGGACGTCTTCACCGCCTTGGAAGTCGAAGCTCAGCAGAACCGCGATTCGGGCATCGCCAGGCCAGGAAATTTTGCCGCCGCTATGCATTTCGTGTAAGGCCATCGTAAACCTCCTGAATTGAAACCATTGTTTGCTGCACCAAAAGTCCGGAAACTAGACCGCTAGACCCTAGTGATATTCCAGTGCCTGGGCGCTTGCAAGCCAAATTTCTGTGACCGTCGGTTACGGCGGAAATCCTCTCTTCCGCTTGGAACTGCGGCTGCTCTTGATGGTCATTTCGAGCGCAGCGAGAAATTAATTCAGACGCTGAGTAGAACTCGAGTTAAATCGCATCACCGGGAAATTTCACCGCTTCAGCGCTCGCGCCGATTCACGTTGTAGGCGGCAACGAAAGATTGTATAGAGAGGGCCGGAGATTTTTCGGAGGTTCACATGGCAGACGAGAAATTCAATGTTGGCGGCGTCATGCTCGACCGGCCGTTCAAGATTCGCCGGCTCGGCCATTTCGGTTTTAATTTGACGAACATGGAGGAAGGCCGGAGATTTTACGTCGATTTATTGGGTTTCAAAAT
>DASSGE010000159.1:0-11071 GCA_035693605.1 Binatia bacterium | reverse complement strand
ATACTTGCCCCTTCGATCGAAATTCCTTCGCCGACGACCTGGGTTCGACTCGGCAAGAATATCTGCTCCTTGGCGGGTAGATAATTGGCCGACTCCGAAGTGAGCACGTACCCCTGCATGGCGACCCTAACCCCACCTTTCAGCTCCAGTCGTTCGAGCTCCTTCTCGTTTAAGTAAACATGTGCCGTCTCTGCCGAGGTTTCCGCCGCTTGGTCTTTTTTGTCGTAATAAAGAAACCTCGGTCTTTTGATCAGCGCTTCTCTTTTGTCCTTCAGATAATGCGCCTCATCGCCGAACAGTTCCCACACCTTGCGGCCGTTTTCAATTTTAGCGCGGTGAAAATCTTTGATGTGCAACACCGCATCCGGCAGAGAGTCTAGCATCGCAACGGGACTTTTTATGTCAACCTTCTTCATTTGCCGAACGACATCGGCAACTTTATAAGCCACTCCACCCAATGACAGGAGAATGACTCCTAATAAGAGAATCCGTCTGGTCCTACGCATAATCAAGTCAGCAATGGCAAAAGTACCACTCTTCAGAATGGCTGTAAAGGATTAGGCACGGAAATTGCTTTGTAAAACGGTAAACTCTTGGTGCAGCGACGAATTTATTCAGTGCGGAAGCAAGGCTGCCCACCTTTTCTGAGCCTTGAGTAGCAGTTCGGCAACTTCACGCACGGCGCCCATTCCGCCTGGGGCGAGGGTCACATAGTCGACATAAGGTTTGAGCTCCGCCCAACCGTCACTAACAGTAACCGCCAATCCCACGGCGCGAAGCACTGGCAGATCGATGATGTCGTCGCCAACATAGGCAATCTGTTCGTCGGCCAGCTGTGTCTTTCTCTTAATCCGACCATAGGCAAGCAGCTTATCCTGAACGCCCTGCACAACTAACGAGACGCTCAGATCTTTAGCTCGATGGCGGACAACGTCAGACCTACGTCCCGAAATAAACCCGACATCGATACCGCAGTGTTTCAGCAGCGCTATTCCTTGTCCGTCACGGACGTGAAACTGTTTGGTTTCATTCCCGCGGTCATCGATGATAATGCGCCCATCGGTGAGCACACCATCAACGTCCAGCAGTAGCAGGCGAATGTTCGCGGCTTTTCTCCGCGCGGAGGCTTGGAAGGTTTCCACGGCGGATTGCTACAGTCCCACTTTGATCAAATCGTGCAGATGAACAATCCCGACGGGTTTTTTGGACTTATGCTCAAGGACGAACAACGAGGTAATCGAAAACTTTTCCATGACCGCGACCGCTTCGCTCGCTCGGGTTTCGGCAGGAATAGTCTTGGGATTGTGTGTCATTAACTCGCGGGCTGTCAAGGCAAGAATTTGCCCCTTGCTCTCCAATCCGCGGCGCAGATCGCCGTCAGTGAGAACCCCGACCAACTGATGTTTGTTATCAACCACTCCCGTAACGCCAAGCCGCTTCGCCGTAATCTCAAACAGCGCATCCTTTACAGTAGTCATCTCTTGAACCAACGGCAATCGCTCGCCGCGATACATCAGATCCTCGACTCGCAACAACAGCTTGCGACCCAACATGCCGCCCGGATGGCGCATGGCAAAATCCGTCTCGTTGAAGCCCTTCTGCTCAAGCAACACCACCGCGAGGGCATCTCCCATGGCTAGAGTAACCGTCGTGCTGGTGGTCGGCGCTAAGCCGAGCGGGCAAGCTTCTTCCTTGACGCGAACATCTAGAACAACATCTCCCGCGCTCGCGAGAGTCGATTCCGGATTGCCGGTGATGATAATTAGCTTGACGCCATGACGTTTAAAGTGGGGCAGCAATTTCAAAATTTCATCGGTCTCGCCGCTGTTGGAAATCGCCACGACGACGTCGTCTGGCATCACCATGCCGAGGTCACCATGCAAAGCGTCACCGGAATGCAGAAAAAACGCTGGGGTGCCCGTGCTCGACAAAGTTGCAGCAATTTTGGCGCAGATCAGACCTGATTTTCCGACACCACTAACGACCACCTTGCCTTTGCACTGGCTAATCATTTCGACCGCCCGGACGAAGTTGTCGTCCAACCGGTCAATCACCGATAACAGTCCCTCGGCCTCTAACCGCAAAACCTCGGCGGCTCGGCGAATTATGGTTTGCCGGTCCACAGATCAAAAGCCTTTGACCAAAGCGTCGATTTCTTTAACCTGACGGATCAACGCTTCGAAGTTGTCCAGCGCTAAAGAATTAGGCCCATCGCTCAGTGCCTGGTCGGGATTTTCATGCACCTCCATGAACAAGGCATCGATTCCCACGGAGACCGCGGCGCGCGACAGAGCCGGAATATATTTGCGTTCGCCGCCGGAAGCGTCGCCCAAGCCGCCTGGCAACTGCAAACTATGGGTCGCGTCAAAAACCACCGGGTAACCCATTTCGCGCATTACGACCAGGGAACGCATATCAGAAACTAAATTGTTATAGCCAAAAGATGCGCCACGCTCAGTGACAAGAATCTGCTGATTGCCGGTCGAAATAATTTTGTCGATCACGTTGCGCATATCCCAGGGCGCAAGAAACTGACCTTTCTTGACGTTAACGACCTTGCCCGATTTAGCTACCGCGGCGACAAAATCCGTCTGGCGGCAAAGAAAGGCGGGGATTTGCAGTATATCGGCAACCTCTTTGACCGCCGCCACTTGATCGCATTCATGGACATCGGTTAGCACAGGCACGCCTATCTTGTGTTTAACCTCGGCAAGAATCGCCAATCCCTTGTCGAATCCGAGCCCACGAAAGGAATGGACCGAGCTGCGGTTGGCCTTGTCGTAAGAGGATTTGAAAATATACGGTACGCCGACGCGGTCGGCCCGCTCTTTGAGCGCAGCGGCATGGCGCAGCGCCGACTCCTTGCTTTCGATCACACAGGGTCCAGCGATGACTACCAGCGGACCATCGCCGCCGATGGCGAGGTTGTTAATTCTTATCAGCTTGGTAGGCATCGATGCAGGCGAGCTTGATCAAGTGCGGACGATCTTCATGCGCGGCGCATCCGCCACCGAACGGCGGTTTTGCAGCGCCGCCTCGACAAATCCGCGGAAAAGCGGATGGCTGTCCATCGGTCGCGATTTGAACTCGGGATGAAATTGACAACCAAGAAACCAGGGATGGCCGCGTAGCTCAATGATCTCGACGAGCGTGCTATCCGGCGACAAGCCGCTCAACACCATGCCTTTGGCGCCGAATTCGGCCCGATAGTTGTTGTTGAATTCATATCGGTGACGGTGCCGCTCCGATATTTTTTCCCGTCCATACAATTTCGCCGCAAGGGTCTCGTTTTGCAGAACACAAGGATAGTTGCCCAACCGCATCGTACCACCTTTGGTATCTATCGCCTTCTGTTCCTCCATCAAGTGGATCACGGGATGGGCCGTTTGCAGGTCGAACTCCGTGGAGTTGGCGCGTTCCAAGCCGCACACGTTGCGGGCAAATTCGACCACCGCCATCTGCATGCCCAGACAGATGCCGAAAAACGGAATGCCATTTTCGCGGGCGTAGCGAATCGCAGAAATCTTCCCCTCGCTGCCTCGATCGCCGAATCCGCCGGGAATGAGGACACCGTCGATATTCTTCAATAGGATGTCCGCCGCTTCCTGCTCAATCTGCTCGGCTTCGATGCAATCGAGTTCTACTCTAACGCCATTGGCGATGCCGCCATGCACCAGCGCTTCCAAAAGACTTTTGTAAGACTCCTTGAGACTCATGTATTTGCCGACCACGGCGATGCGAACCGAGTCCTTGGGATTTTTCAGGACATCGACGACTTTTTGCCAGCGCTCGAGGTGCGGCGCGCCGGTCCAGATGTTGAGCTTTTCGACGATGCGCTCGTCGAGTCCTTCTTCGTGAAACATGAGCGGCACTTCGTAAATCCATTCGACATCTTTTGCCGTAATCACGGAATTCTCGGCGACGTTACAGAAATGAGCGATTTTATTTTTAATTTTCTTGTCGAGCATGCGATCCGTGCGGCAGAGCAGAATATCGGGCTGAATGCCTAAACCGGTCAACTCTTTGACGCTATGCTGCGTCGGTTTAGTTTTCAGTTCGCCCCCGCCGGTGATGTATGGCACCAGAGTCAGGTGAATGTAGAGAACATTCTCGCGGCCCAAGTCCCACGCCACTTGGCGCACCGCTTCCAAGAACGGTAAACCTTCGATGTCTCCCACCGTACCGCCGACCTCGCCGATGGCGATGTCGTAACCCTCCGCGGCGGCGAAGATGCGCCGTTTGATTTCATCGGTGATGTGCGGAATCACCTGGACCGTACCCCCAAGATAATCGCCGCGTCGCTCCTTGGAAATAACCGTCTCGTAAATCTGTCCCGTGGTGCAATTGTTTTTTCTTCCCATGGGGGTCGAGACATAGCGCTCGTAGTGTCCGAGATCCATATCGGTCTCGGCGCCATCGTCGGTAACAAAAACCTCGCCATGCTGATACGGGCTCATGGTACCTGGATCGACGTTAATATACGGGTCCATTTTAAGGATCGTCACCTTGAGTCCACGGCTTTCCAAAAGCGCGCCGATAGAAGCCGCCGCCAGCCCTTTGCCCAATGATGACACCACACCGCCCGTCACGAAAATATATTTAGTCTTGATCGTCGCCATCGCCGCCTCTCAGTTTAACCGCTGTTTCAAATAGCTCTCCGCCCGCACGAGGTCGGCCGGAGTATCCACCTCCACCGAGCGTTCGTCCACCTGCGCCACGTAGATTCGATAGCCGTTTTCCAATGCTCGCAACTGCTCCAAGCTTTCGATGCGTTCCAACGCGGTCGGCCGAAGCCGCGAAAATTTCAACAAGAACTCGCGCCGATAAACATATAAACCGAGGTGACGATAGCCCCAAAGATGGCGCTCATCGCGGCCGGCGATTTTCTTACCGCGCGGATCGAAGCCAGCGTTACGCCGGAACGGAATCGGCGCACGGGTAAATAACAGCGCCAGTCTAGCCTTGTCGGTGAGCACTTTGACAACATTCGGATTACACCATTCGCTTTCGTCGTAAATCGCCGTGCAGACGGTGCTCATCGGTATGTTGCGATCGCGGCGTAACGGCTGGACCGCCTGCGTAATGGTTTTGCTGGCAATAAAGGGTAAATCGCCCTGCACGTTCACCAGCAGATCGGCCTTGATCTTGCGCGCGACCTCGGCCAAACGATCAGTGCCGCTGGCGTGATCGGGCGAGGTCATGATGACTTCCCCGCCGAATTTTTTCACCGCCGCCTCAATGCGCGGATCGTCAGTCGCCACGATTATCCGGTCCAGCACTTTGGCTTTCGCCGCGTTTTGGTAAACATGTTGGATCATCGGTCGACCGCCGATCTGAGCTAACGGTTTACCTGGTAAACGGGTCGATCCAAAGCGCGCCGGGATAATCGCCACAACGCTCATGGATTCACGATTTTATGGATGCGATGACGTATGAAGGTGAACAATGTTTTACATGGCCTCGCCAGAAATAAAAAACCGCAATGGCTTTTCCGGAAAGCGCATCACGGAATTCGATAATACGCCCGCGCCCAAAAGCTGTCAACGCGAATCGAACCTGCCAACCTGTCGACAGCAAAATAGTCGTGTTCCGATGGCAGACTAATCCGGCGCTTGACTGATCGAGGCACACTCGTGATAGGAATGGGGCTGGATCTGGAGAATAGGAAACTAGGCATGACAGAGTTAATCAAAATTAATGCGGGCTTCGCCACCATTGGCCAAGGCGCCGGGCCCATGATGGTCACCTGGAAAGCCGGGTTGTTCCGCAAGCATGGCCTGGATATCGATCGACCGCAGGTGATGGGCGGCGCCAAGGGCGTGGTGCGCGGCTTGATGTCAGGTGAAATTCAGTTTGGTAACCTGGCGGCGCCAGCGCCGCTGCGCGCTAATCTTAAAGGCGAAGCCGATGTCGTATTCCTGACCGGCGGCATTAATCAGCAATTTCTCGTCGGCCGTCCGGGTATCGGGCGTCGAGAAGAACTCTCTGGGAAAAAGATCGGCACCGTCAACGACGGCGGCATCGGCGACGCACTGGTGAAGTTCGTGATCGCCAAACTCGAAGCCGACGGCATTAAGGGACTGCAGGAAGTAACCATCGGTCATGGCGCTCTCGCTGAAATGGAAGCGCTGCTCAGCGGCAAAGTCG
This sequence comes from Binatia bacterium, assembly GCA_035693605.1. Taxonomy (GTDB): domain Bacteria; phylum Desulfobacterota; class Binatia; order UBA9968; family UBA9968; genus DP-20. The sequence goes on along the minus strand of DASSGE010000159.1, from coordinate 4,924 downwards.
ATGTCGTTGTCGGCACCCCTCCCGAGTGCATTGATGCCATCCGCCATGGCTGCAAGTATTTGATCGATTTTGCCGAATACGGGCTTAACTATGCGTTGGGCGGCATCGCCGGGCGACGCGATTACATCGCCAAGAACCCTGATATCACCCGCAAATTTGTCAAAGCATACGTCGAGGGCATGCACCGTTACCGCACCGACCGAGAATTCACCGTGGATGTCCAGGCAGACTACAGCGGCATCGCTGACCGCACTATTGCTGAGGAAACCTACGACCTTACTCAACCCGGCATGCCGCGGGCACCCTACCCGGTAGTCGCTTCGCTGCAGACTCTGGTGGATTTTATGGCCAGGGATTTACCCGAGGCCCGAGGTGCGGACGTCAGAAAATTTATCGACGATCGATTTATCCGCGAGCTAGAGGACAACGGCTTTATCAATACCATAGGTAAATAAATGAAAAGGACTAAGTTTCAAACTTGGGTTATCACCTTGCTGTGCTACTCACTTCTACCGGCGATAGTTAGCGCTGCCAGCAACGATGCCGTCATCGGCGCCGCCAAACGCGAGGGCGAGTTGGTTTACTACGCGTCGATGAACCTCGCCGAAGCCAATGCCATCATCGGCGAATTCGAAAAGCGATATCCGTTTATCAAAGTCAAACTGCACCGCACCGGCAGTGAAAAGCTGCTGACTCGAGTGTTGACCGAATTCCGCGCCAAAAAAACTTTTGCCGACATTATTCAGACCGTCGAATTCAGCATGCATTTATTCAATCGCAACGGTGTGCTGGCGCGCTACATCCCGCAATCGAATGGATTGTATCCCAAAGATTTTAAGGAAGATGGCTTTTGGACGACGGTCTATTACAACGCCTATGTAACCGCTTACAACACCCGCCTGGTGCCTGCCAGTCAGCTGGCAAGATCTTATTCCGACCTGCTCGATAATAAATGGAAGGGCAAGTTGTTGATGGAAGGCACCAAGGCCGATTGGTTCGCCGGCATGCTGCAGATTCTCGGCCCAGAGCGTGGGTTGAAGTACATGCGGGATCTCGCCAAACAGCAACCTAGTCCGCGTGAAGGCCATGAGTTGTTGGCGCAACTGGTCGTAGCGGGCGAAGGCGTTTACGATATCAATATTCCAGCGTCGTCAGTCGAGCGCATGAAAGAACGCGGCGCGCCCATCGATTGGATAGCCCTTGGTCCGGTGCCTGCGATCATGGTCGGCGCGGGCATCGCCACCGGCGCGCCTCACCCGAACGCCGCAAAATTATTTTTAGAGTTCGTACTATCGCGCGATGGACAGAAGCTCATGCAGACTCCCGGCCGCCATATCGCGCGCGGCGATCTTGCCAATGAACAGGCGGCAATGCTCAAGGATTTAAAGATCGTCCCGGTCAATCCAGCGCTGGCCGAAAAACTCGACGAGTACGCTAAACAGATGCGCGGGATTTTTGGCGGTTAATCTGACTGCAAGCGATCTTAATAGCCAAGGAGAAAAACCATGCGTTTCATGTTTTTAAACCACTCCGCTCAGCGCCATTCCGCCGAACTCGAAGCCCATATCGCCAAGCTGCTCAAAGGCTACGCTTCACCGGATACTAGCTTCGAGCTTGCGTATCCCGAAGATCTCGGTGGCGGCGCTGTTTTGAGCCTGCTCGAAGAGCGCAAAGCGCTCTCAGGTCTGCATCATATTTTGGAAACTCCGGCGCTGGTGAAAAAAGCCATTGAAGCCGAGCATCAAGGCTTCGACGCGGTAATCCAGAGCAACACCTTCGATCCCGGCGTCGAAGCCAGCCGCTTGGCAGTGCGGATTCCAGTGATCGGCTTGTTGCGCGCGTCGTTGCACTTCGCCGCCAGCATCTGCGACCGCTTCGGTCTCATAGTACCCTTAGAAACCCATATGCCGCACACCATGCGCATGGTGCAGACCTATGGCATGACTCAGTTCGTCAGCGGCATCCGCACCGTGGGCCTCTACGACACTGGCGATCTATCGGGCTATCACGATGTCGTCATCGAGCGCACGCTGGCGGTCGGTAAAGAGCTGGTCGCTCAGGGCGCTCAAGCGCTAATTCCTCTTGGCGGCAAGATTTATCCCTACGTGGTCACCCCGGAAGAGTTGGAACCGCATCTCGGCGTGCCGGTGATCAACACCAAAGCGGTAGGAGTGAGCTACGCCGAACTGATGGCGCGCAATCATATTAGACACAGCATAAAAGCCTATCCATGCCCCACCGGTCTTGATCCCGATGCGGTGTCCAAGCGGTCGAAATAGTGAACGGATGGCGAGCTGCAAAGGCTCGCGCAATCACTATCAGTTAATTGAATTTCACCCGAGGAGTCGCCTAGGCCATGATCATCGATAGCGACGGACATTTTTTTGAAACCGAGGAAATCTTCGACAAATACATGGAGCCTGCCCTGCGCAATTATCGGCCGCGACTGCTGGGCGACGAACAGGGTCATAACTTTTGGGTGGTCGACGGCCAAACGTCCTATAAACGACCCACCATCAAAGGCGCCGGTGCGCCGGGAACCGCCGCACCGCCTGGGAAAGCCCTGCAGTCGGCACGGCGTGCGTCGCCGGGCAGCCAGACCTTGACCAATCTGAAAGAGCGTCTGAACGATCTCGACCGCGAAAAGATTGACTTGCAGTTCGTTTACCCAAGCTTTCTGCTTCATGCCAACTCCTGGCCCGATGGTGTTTTGGCTAATGGAATCTGTCGCGCTTACAACACATGGCTCAATGAGGCGTGCAATCAAGCGCCGGATCGCCTGCAAGCCGTTGGCGTCGTGTCCTTGCTCGATCCCGACGGTGCCGCCAAAGAAACCACCCGCCTGAACGACATGGGTGTTAAAGCGGTCATGATCAACGGCACCGCCGGCGCCAGACGGTTGGATTATCCGGAACATGATGTTTTCTTCGCCGAGTGCGATCGAGTCAGAATGCCGATCGCCGTGCACTTCAGTTTGCAGTTCCCCTTCGTCGACAAACTGTTCGAGCACCACTTCCCCAACCGCGTGCTTGCCGGCATCTTTCCGATAATGGCCGGCCTAACCAGCGTGCTCTGCTCCGGTTTGTTGGATCGCTATAAGAATCTCAATTTTGCTTTTCTCGAAGGCGGTATCAGCTGGGTGCCAGCCCATGTCGAGCGCATGGACGACCATTTTGAAAATCCGCGCTATGGGGCGCAAGATTTGCTCAGACATCCGCCCAGTGAATATCTCAAGAGCGGCCGGATCTTCTTCGGCTGCGAAGGCAATGAAGCGACGCTGCCGAAGATCGTCGGCGAAGTCGGCGAGGATCTGTTTATGTATTCTTCGGACTACCCCCATGCCGACCGCACCGAAGGCACAGCCTCGGTGCTCAAGGACCGCAACGATATCGCTGCGCCGGTGCGCCAGAAACTCTTAGAGGACAACGCCCGACGTTTTTACCGTGTATAATCAGGCATTATCTTAAGCCGATCTGCCGAAAATTCGGCGACCCTGGATTGCCAGATTAGCGCCCCTCGTGTGACGAGGTTAGCGGTCATTTGAATTATCTGACAATCGCAGCGTGTATCGCAGGACTGGGGGTGATATCGAAACGCGCCATCAAACTATTCTTCGCGGCATTGACAACTCTAGCGATGAGACGAGCGCGTCAGTTTCGCTCAATCCAAGGCGGCTGCGCCAAAAGTACCGGGGACCGGGCAAGCGAAGCCGGCAACACCCGCTACACCCAAATAGCCGATGTGATCGACAAGAAAACCAAATAATCGCGAATCTTTAAACCTGCCGACGGGTACTTGCGATTGTCGATTACAATTTTACGGGCCCTCGCCTTGCGCTCGATTTTTGGGTTATGACCACGACTTGACCGAGCTTGATTTACCCTCTTCCGATACTATAAAATTTTCGTGCAACTCGTCGAGGTGATGTAAGGAGGAGTGGTGATGGATTTCCCAAAATGTCAGAAATGCAATAATGGCGTGCTCATCCCGCTATCAGATTACGGTCAAGACGGCGCCTCGGTAACATATAAAGCCTGGGCTTGTACCAACCCGGACTGCGGCTTTTCTCTACGGGTCGACAAAGGCGAGGTTACTTACGGTAAAAAAATTGAGCACAAACACTGAATCCGCCTAGTGTATGTGCCAATTTTGAAAAGTCGTCAAAACTGCCCGACGATTTCCAATTCGACAACCGCTTCCCAATAATAACGTTTTCACTCCGGCATGGTTCGATTGAAGCTCTGAATCGCCCGGCCGAACAGTTCACAACCGGTCTTCAAAGCCACCAAACATTTCTCTTGCATCTCGTCGTCAGTGGCGTAGCGTTTCAAAATCTCCGGCGCGATCCATTCGTGACCTTCTTCTTCGGCGAGCAATACGTCGCGGTAAATCGCCGCGGTGGTCGGATCAATGGCATCGACTCGCTCAATGAACGATTTCGAGGTTCGCGGGAAAAACTCTTCGTGGCCAAACTGCACGCTGGCGATCAGCTCGCACAAGGAACCCAGGCCCGCATGAAAGTCCCAAAGCGCCCTTAATTCCGCCAATGGACTGTTCCACAAGGCGTCGGGGTCGCCATGGAGTTCGCTGATGCGCTTGCGGAGAATCGAAGTATGCTTCAACTCGTTGACGACGTACTCGGACATTGGCTGCTGCAGATCGAGATCGGGGATCTTGCTCACCCACGGCGCTGTTACTTCAGCGGCCTTACGCTCCATCACGACGCCAAATTGTAAGCGGCGTAAAACGATTGCCGGGGTTAAGGGCTTCTCGGCGCCGTAGCTTTTTCGTTCGGCGTTCATTTTTTCCCAGAACGCCTCACGCGCGGCGATCAGCTGCCGCAAAAATTCATCGGATTTTAGTGCGCCCATGATCCCTCCGCTGGCACTGGTTTCAGAGATTGACTACGCCAATCATTTAGGTT
>DASSGE010000158.1:0-7413 GCA_035693605.1 Binatia bacterium | reverse complement strand
GACCTCACCTTCCTTCTCCGCCGCCCGCACCACATCGTCCCACCGGGCCTGCGCCGCTAGCGTCAGGGTGGTGTCAACGCACGCAAGTAACACAGCGATAAGAGCTACGACTCTACCGCACAAGTGGCCTCTTACAGTATTACTCATGCTCTCGCCTCGTGCTCACATTTACTCAATGCTAATTTCCTGACCCAAGCCGCGCCGCTTTGCTTCCTCGTAGGCATAGGCCGCCAAGGTCAAATCGCCATAGCCTCCCTGGGAGTCGCGAAAGATTACCAAACTGCGTGCCAAATCCGGCACTGCCACTTTCCCGGTCACGACATCGCAGAACTCCGCGACACTGTCCCACGAGAGCTTGCCTCGCTGCGACAACCGGATCAGCGGCTGATCGAGCCTGGTGTCGTAGTAATTGAGTTCATGGGTTTTGCTGGTGACGCTCACCAAGTCTGCCGTGAGATAAACCTCGTCGTCGAATTCGTTGGGCCGGCCGATGCCGAAGACCGCCAACCCCGGGCGAAGCCAATGCCCAAGCAACGCGGCAGCCGGTGAGTTGGTACTTACGGTGACGAAATCGGCCTGCTCGATCGCCTGCGCCGCGGACGCCGTAGCAACCACATCGACTCGCAACCGCTCCCGCGCCTTTCCGGCAAACTTTTCGCGATTCTCAGCGTTGCGGCTATAGACCAAGACCTTCTCAATGGGGCGAAGCGCGCAGGCCGGCTCGAGCGCCGCGAGGGCCAATCGGCCGCTGCCGATCATCGCTACGGTCTTGGCCTTGGGATCGGTAAATCGGTCGATCGCCAAGCCGATGGTCGCGCTAATCCGCAGATTGCTAAACGGATGGCCCATCAAGGCGAGTAGCCTACCGCTGCTGATTTCGAACAGCAGCGCTAAAGCTTCTCCGCCGGTGACACTGACCCGCAGTCCGTTTTTGTTCTGCGCTTCCAACCCCCCCACAACCATGCGCATGCCGCGGTTCATGAACCGCAGCGGCGCCACTTGTTTCACTTGACCGGCGGATTGTTCGCGAAAGGTCTGCGCCAGCACCGCCATGGCTTGATGCAGGTCAAGCAACCCCGCGACTTCCGACTGTCTAAGAATCAAAGTCACCAATAAACCTGTCTGTCGCGACTAAATGGTTCTGAAATTTGCCTGCTGCGAATTGCCTGTCCTACTGAGACAATATCTTCTTGATTCGCTCGACCACTTCCGGTGGCTGATCGATGACATCCTTGGCGATCTTAGTGAGCTGCTCGCCACTAACCGGTGTAATATCGAGTTTCTTTTGCTTTGCCTCTTCGAGCAGCGCCGGATCAGCCATCGCTTTCATGAAACCGTCACGCAGCAGTTTGATTCTGTCTGGCGGCGTCGCCGGATGGGTCACCATTGGCCTGCCCAGTTCGCCGGAACCGAGCATGACCACAGACACACGCCGGCTGAGTTCAGGAGTTTTGAATTCGTTCATCAAATCGCCGAGCAACGGCGTGTCAGGCAACTGCGGGTCTTTCTTGGTGCCGGTTTGCATGAGAATCCGCACAAGATTTGTCTTGCGCCAGGTGTGATAAGGCTCGCGGGAAAAATACGCCTGGGTGGTAAATGACCGGCAGACAACCTCGTTGCGCTCGGTGGCGATGTCGATTTCATTGCCGCCGGCATAGCCGGTGACGATGTTGAACTTGGTGCCAAGCAGCTCTTCGAGCAGGCGTGGGATGTAATGGCCGCTGGTGCCGGTGCCGGTGGCGCCGCACTTCGGCGGCTCTTTGGCGTCGCGAATCTCGCGCATGCTCTTATACGGCGCATCACTGCGCATATAGAGCAGATGTTCCGACTTGTCCGGGCTAGCCAGCCAGGTGAACTTCGTCCAGTCGAACTTGATTTCCTTGTTGCCTTGCAGCTGGTTGAAGTAATGCGCCGGATTGATCGACGCAATGGTCAAGCCATCGGGCTTGGCAACAGCGTAAACGTAGTTGGCTGCGACGATGCCGCCCGCCGCCGGCATATTTTGCATGATCACCGTGGGATTGCCTGGGATGTGCTTACCGATATGGTTCGCCAACAGGCGCGAGTAAATATCGTACGCCGTACCCGCCCCCGAGCCGACGATAAAAGTAATGGTTTTCCCCTGATAGTAAGGGGTTTGAGCGCTCACCTGCGCGCCCTGGCCTAACAACAATCCAACCAACAAAAACACTCGTTTCATCTCGTCTTCCTTTCGGCAGTTTTATTACAAGAAATATCAATCGTTACGCGCCGATAAACTCGTTACCATCAATTACGACAAATTGCCAAGCACACTGTCGGCAATGCAACGGACATACTGTCGACTTTAACCGGACTTCCATTGCGAATGACCGGCCTAGGAGGCGAGCTTGGCTTCATTGTCTGTAAACCACGCGTCGGCAGACTCTCGTTGCCACTAGGATAGCGGCATCGCGCGCCAGCTATTCAAACACACCCAACGAGTCGCCGCCGGTGCTGTTGAAACGAAATTTGCCTGCAGTCGTTAACTGATCGCGCTGGTCATCAGCGACGTGGCGACGCGATTCAACTCGCCCGACTATATTTTTGAGGCATTGAAAGAAGACCAAGACTAGCGTCTAAAAATCGAGCAAATGCCATGCTAACGCCGCTGCTCGAGCTCTTCTTCGATGATTCTAACGAACTGCTCCAGCGGTTGAGCACCGCCAAGCATCCGGCCGTTGATAAAAAACGCCGGCGTTCCGGTCACGCCGACTCGGGTTCCTTCATTGATATCGGATTCGATTGCAGCGGCATATTTCCCGCTCGACAAGCACGCCTCGAACGGCTGCAACTCCACTCCGCTCGCCTGGGCGAAACTCTTGAGGTCCTCCGGCGACGCTTTCGGCGCAGCGGCGTAGAGCGCGTCGTGATAAGCCCAAAACTTTCCTTGTTCCTGAGCGCAGCGCGCCGCGACATGAGCGAGTCGCGCCTGCGGATGAAGCGAGTCGATCGGATAGTCCTTGTGCACGATCCGCACCCGCTCGCCGTAGCGCGTGGCGAGCGCGGCAAGGGTGTTCTGCGCCTCTTTGCAGAACGGACAGTGAAAATCTTCGAATTTGACTATGGTCACCGGAGCGTTATCGGCGCCTCTCGCAGGCGCCCCGTCAAGTTTCAAGGTCACGCGATGCACCGGCGGTGCTTTCAGATGTATGGCAATGTTGGACTGCTGGCGCAGCCGCGCCACCAGCGCCTCTCGCCGTGCTTGTGCCGCTTGCTCATTGAGATAGGCGCGAATACGCTCGCGCAGACTGGCCTCTAATGCCGGTAATCGCGCTTTGTTCGCGTCGTAAAAGCGCTCGATTTCGGCGTCGCTAATCGAAGCGGCTTGCGAACCGACTTCACGGTCGAGGAGGTCGGCAACACTGATCCCCTTGCGACTAGCTTCTTGCGTCAACAACTGCTCAGCGATCAGCGATTCCAGCCGTTGCCGCCGCAGCTGAAATATCTGCTCTTCCAACGCTGCCAGGCTGGCGCCGATCGTCCGGTCAACTTCGTCGAGCATGATGACCTTGTCATCAACCGTGGCCGCAGGGATTGACTGTTGCGCCGCCGCGCGCTGGCTCACGAGTAGCGACAGCAACAACACCACAATGCCTAACCTTCGTCGTTCGTCGTTTCGCACTGAACTTTCTCTTTGAATGCGTTGGCTCATGCCTTGGCGCCCCACGATGCGGCTAAGTTATACCGATTTTGCCTGCTCAACAAATCCGCTCGGAAGCCCTAAGGCCATCGAAAACTGTTCATTAATAAACGCGCCGGACGGATACAGGCTGCGAGAATCGTTCGAGCCGCGACGACATTGACCATAAAACCCCGACCGGCAAGAGAGAAAACTTCCTCCGACTGACCTATTGTCACGTTATCGACGTCCTTGAGCCTGTTTGCACCATCATGCAAGTTTTCGCTTGACGCCGGTATGCAACTTGCTCAGGAACTTTTCAAAATGAGTATCTTGAGCGGAGATCTTTTAGATGGATGAGAATGGTCGCAAGGCGGGATGGTTCCGTTTAAAAGCATTAGTTGTCGTTTCGGTCGGAGCATTCGGATTAGGTGCCCTGTTCTACGGTTCAGGCATCGGCACTGAGTCTCCGAAAAAGTCTTCTCTCCCGCCGACTGACGGTCAAATTAGAAAGCCGGTCCTCGCTATGAATTTAGCCCTGGGTCCTATGGTGTTCTTAGCTCGTGAACTGGATTTTACCGTCAGAAATATCAAGGGCGAAATGCTCGACGACAGCCGGATCGCCGCTCGTCTTGAGATTCAATTACAAGGATTGCGCGATCTATATCGCAGTGAGATCGCTAAAAATCCCAAACTGGCAGGCAGCATCATTCTGCAATTTACCATCAATGCCGCCGGCCAAGTCAGCCAAGTCAAGGAAATCACCGCGCGGCTAAACGATGCTGAATTCAGACAAAGCGTTGCCGCCGAGGCCGAGAATTGGAATTTCGCCGAGCTGGTGACCGCGCCGGTAACGGTTCAGATTCCCTTGCTCTTCGTTCAAGAAGGCATGGACATCACCACGCTGGTGCGCTGGGAAAGTTCGGTCGCCGGTGGAACGGAAAAGAGGGTATCGGTCTCCACTGCCAAGACTGAACCAGCCAAACCGGCCAATCCCGTCATTCCCGCGATTCCAGTGCCGTCGCGCGCCGCAGCCGTAAAATCAGGACCAGCACCCGAGCGACCCTCGTCCACGACGGGGACGCCCGAAGGCGAGGAAGTCCAGATAAGATACGCCACGCTGCTGCGCAAGGAGCCCAATTTTAACGCCCCTATACTTACGACTTTTACCATTGGCACCAAGGTCGTGGTGGTCAACCGCGGCAGCGACTGGCTCGAAGTCCGCTCCCATCATAATGGACCGAGCGGATACATCCGCAAAGAATTCGTCGTCCCCACCGATGTTGTCGTGTTTCGCTAACCGGCACATCTAGATGTAGCCAATCCAAGCCTTGCAAACCGGCGTTATGATCCGCACGATGATTCCATGCCGGTGCGTATGCGACAACCTTGGCACCTCCCAGAGTGGGAGCTGACCCCGGAAAAGTTTTTTCACCAACGCCGCCAACTGCTCAGATCTGCCGCTCTCATTGGTCTCGGTATTACAGTCGGCCAACTGCCCGCATGCGGCCCGAACCAGGACGCCGTCCGCGTCGGCGCGCAGGAGAACCCATCCGGTCTCGATCTCTACCCGGCACGGCGAAATCAGCAATTCGCGCTCGATCGCCCGGTGACCTCGGAAGCTCACGCCGCTTCCTACAACAACTTTTACGAATTCAGTGTCTTCAAGAGCCGTGTCTACAAGAACGCCAAGCGCCTGACGACGCATCCATGGCAGGTGGAAATCGCTGGACTCGTCGCGAAGCCTCGGCTTTATGATATGGACGAACTGGTTCGCTCGTTTCCGCTTGAAGAGCGGCACTATCGGTTTCGCTGCGTCGAAGCCTGGGCTATGGCGGTGCCGTGGACGGGTTTTCCCTTCGCCGCACTCGTCAAGAAAATGGAGCCGCTATCCGCCGCGAAGTTCGTTCGCTTCGTCACATTTCTACAACCGGATCAGGCGACCAACCAAAGCCCGTCAAACGGCCCCTGGCCTTACACCGAAGCTTTAACCATGGCCGAAGCGATGAACGAGCTAACCCTCCTCGCCACCGGCATCTACGGTCATCCGCTGCCCAAACAACATGGCGCGCCGTTGCGCTTGGTCGTGCCCTGGAAGTACGGCTTCAAGAGCATCAAGTCGATCGTGAAAATAGAGTTCACCGCCGATCGGCCGGCAACTTTCTGGAACAGCAATCGGCCTGAGGAATACGATTTCATGGCGAATGTCGATCCAAACACAGCACACCCACGCTGGTCGCAAGCCACCGAAAAACTTATCGATACCGGTGAGCGCCGGGCGACATTACTATTTAATGGCTACGGCGAATGGGTTGCACAGTTGTATAGGTAAGAAGGTCGAGGATAGAGATGGCGATCTACCCTCCTAGATCCTCAACCTGCAGTACTATTAGAGTGACGCAGAACTAGATCAGCTTCTTCAGTGCGCTGGCAAGAATCTCGACATTCTCCACTCGCGAGCCATGACCCATCAATCCGACCCGCCAAATCTTGCCCTTGAGCGGACCCAGGCCGGCGCCGATCTCGATGTTAAATTCGTCATATAATCGCGTGCGCACCTGGGCGTCGTCGGCGCCTTCGGGAATCTTGATGGCGTTGATCATCGGCGCGCGAATCTGCTCGGCCACCGCTGGTTCGATCTCCAACTTGCGCATCTCGCGGATAAACACATAGTGGGTCTGCTTGTGGCGCTGCCAGGATTCTTCCAAGCCCTCTTCGAGCACAATGCGCAGCGCTTCGTGCAAGGCGTAGTTCATCGAAATCGGCGCGGTGTGATGATAGACGCGCTCGCTGCCCCAGTACTTTTCGATCATCGACAAATCGAGATACCAGCTCCCCACCTTGGTCTTGCGCTGGCGGATCACCTCGACGGCGCGTTCGTTGAACGTCACCGGCGACAGTCCCGGCGGACAGCCCAAACATTTCTGCGTGCCGCTATAGCAGGCGTCGATGCCGAGCTCGTCGACCCGCACCGGCGCACCGCCCAACGACGTGACCGCGTCGACTACCAACAGCGCGCCGCTGTCGCGCACCAGCTTGGCAATCTCGTCCATCGGCTGGAGCACGCCGGTGGAAGTCTCGGCGTGAACCACCGCGACCAGTTTGTATTTGTTTTTCGCCAGCGCGTCTTTGACTTTCTGCGGGTCGAGCGCCGTGCCCCACTCCGCGTCTACCGTATCGACAAGCGCGCCGCAGCGCTGCGCGACGTCAACCATGCGCGTGCCGAACACGCCGTTGACGCCCACCAGCACGTGATCGCCGGGTTCGATTAGGTTGACAAAACAGGTCTCCATGCCGGCGCTGCCAGTGCCCGACATCGGAATGGCGACGCGATTACTGGTCTGAAACACCTCGCGCAGCATCGCCATATTCTGATCCATGATCTCCAAAAACTTTGGATCGAGATGGCCGACGACGGGAAGTGCGAGAGCTTGCAGCACCCGCGAGCTGACCGGACTGGGACCGGGACCGAGTAAGGTTCGAATTGGCGGATTGGCTTTAGGTGCCGCTGGCATAAATTAACTCCTAAATAAAATCGTCGACTCTTCAAAAACGTTTCTATCTTCTGGCTCGCGAAGAGTTGAGTGAGGACTCTGCTTTAAAACATGCGTTCAAAGCGTTCAATGACTCCGTTCAAGCCGTTCAACCCCCCACCTTCACTCACCCGCAATCGCGGCGGAGGAGAACGGCGTTCGCACAGCACAGATCTATTTCTCGTCCTTCACGTATAGATCCATGCTGCCGATCTTCTCGATGGTCCCATGGAGATGATC
>DASSGE010000157.1:0-10219 GCA_035693605.1 Binatia bacterium | reverse complement strand
TCTGTCTTGCTCGATGGCGATCTCGTAAACATTCGAGATAGCCGGGATGGTGGCATAGGGCTTGGCTTGCAAAATCAGCTTCAGATCGTCGTACAGGTGCGCGGCCGACTCCTCGTCGAGCTCGCCTTCGGCTTTATATTTATCCTTGATGATCTTTATGCATTCGGCGCGGTGGGTTTTGAAATAAGCGATACCTTCGCAAATGCCGCGCAGCATTTTGTCGACGATGTCGGGATGCTTTTCGACGAAGGCCAAACCGCTGGAAACCGTGGTGAACCACACCATCGGCAAGAACGACACGTCGATCACCTTCAAGCCGGCGCGTTTGGAAAGAATATCGGCCGGCGGGGTGACGAAGGCGGCATCGGCTTCGCCGTCGCGCACCGCTTCCCAGTGAAACTTGGTGCCTTTGGCTTTTTCGACATGGCAGTCGTTGAGCAGTCCCGCCTGTTTGATAAACAACCAGGTGTTCAACCCTGGATGCTTGCCCTTGGTCGCGACGGTCTTGCCCTTGAGATCGCTCACTTTGTTGATGCCGGAGTCGGCGCGCACAACCAAACGGTGGTTCAACAGGCTGACGGTTTGGCCCAGGTAGACCCATTTGTCGCCGGCCGGGCGGCGAATGTAAGGCGAGAGGTGATTGCCGCCGACGAACTCGACAGTGCCGTTGGCGACGTTTTTGTGCGAATCTTCCGAGGTGATTTCGTAATCGTAATTGACGTCCAGCCCATGTTTGGCCCAGGAGCCCGATTCGTGCACGACATGCAGGAACGGCAGGTGGCTATCCGAACGATAGGGGAAGTTTACTTTATCCATGGTGCGATCCTCCTCGATTTCGGCGTTGGTTTCCGTCGATGGCCGCAACCTACAAGGAAAGCGCCGAGGCTTCAACCTTAAATTTGCCGCGGGAATCGCTAGCGCAGCACGCCTTGTTTGCGCAACTCTTGTTGTGGCTGCAAAGGCAAACGGTTGTCGAAGATCGTCGCTCGATCCTACTGCAAAGCCGAGTCATTGACTTTGCAATCGGCAGTTCATTTGAGCCCCAGCCTCGGCCCCCACTTTTCCCAAACCTCTTCGCGTTTGTCAGCGCTGAATTTATTGGCGATGGCGAACTTGTCGCGCCAGTGGAAAGGCTTGCAGGCGTCGATCAACATGCGGCCCATGGTGAAGTCACCGCGCTCGCGTTTTTCCGGCGGCAGGCGCGGATCGAGGTCGGAGGTCCAGGATTTTAGAATCTGCACGGACTCGGCAGGATCGACGCGAGTGCACATGGCCCAAATCACTTGCTTCAAATCCACCGGATCGATGTCGTCGTCGACGGCGATGTAGTAGCGGTACATGCTGGCGCCGGTCATCATGCCGGCGACGGCGGTGAGCGCTTGTAGTGCCTGGCCGGCGAAGCGTTGCTTGAGCGAGACGACGACCATCAATGTGTGGCAGTGACACCAGACGCCTTGAACGTCGGAGACGCCCGACTGTTCGAGATGATCCCAGATGCGCGCGGCGAACAGCGGGATGCCGTAGCGCTCGGTGATCGGCAACAGCGGTGGGTTGCCGAGCAGGATCGGATCGTTGCGGTGCAGGATCCGTTTCACCCGTACGACACATTCTTCACCGCTATGGGTGTAATAGCCGGGCCATTCGCCGAAGGGGCCCTCGCTATGGGTTTCTTCTTCCGGCGGCGGCATCTCGCCTTCGATGACGATTTCAGAAGTGGCCGGCACGGGCAGCCCGGTATAGGGAGCGCGGATAACTTCGAGCGCCGCGCCGCGCAAGGCGCCGGCGTATTCGTATTCGCTCACTCCGGCTTTAGCCGCTGACGGCGCGGCCATCCAGGTCGCCGGTTCGCAGCCGAGCACAATGGCTACCGGACAGGGCTTGCCGGCTTGCCAATATTTGCGGGCGATTTGTTTGCCGTGTTTCTGCTCGATAATCCACAGTGTGACGCGGTCTTTGCCAACGATGCAGGAACGATAAGTGCCGACATTGACCCAGCCGCTGTCAAGATCTTTGATTACCACCATGTCGCCGGTGCCGATGTAGCGGCCGCCGTCATGCTCGTGCCATTTCGGCGTCGGGAAAATTCCTAAATCGACCTTGTCGCCTTCGAGAACATTCTCCAGAATCGGTCCTGAGGAAGCTTCGATGGGCGCGAAGGGTTTCAAGTCGCGAATTTTATTGCGCCAGGTGCGAAGAATTTGCAACTTCGGCACGTCAGTGGGGAGACTAAGGGCAAGTGCGAAGCGGCGCGCGCTGGCAAGCACGTTGGCGGCGATGCGGAAACCTTTGGGATAGCCGGGTATATTATCGAAAAGCAGCAATGGACCCTCTTGCTCGGCCATCAGTTCGGTCAAGCAGCCGATCTCAAGATTCCAGTCGGCGCCGTCAATTTGTTTCAGTTCGCCGATGCGCGCGGCGCCGTCGATGAAAGTGCGCAGGTCGGGAAAAGCCATTCAATCACACTCCGTACCCAATTTTTCGACGCGGTCCTAAATCCGACTTCCTCGCCCTTTGGGGGGAGAATCGAGTGGAGGCGAATTGTGAATTCGCGGGTGGTTGATCGCCCTCATCCTAGCCCGCTCCCAATTCGTCGGCGAGGCGATAGATCGCCTCCGGTTCGCGAAAGCCGGCGCTGGTATTGGGAATCGTCCAATAACCTATTTTGTTCTTTGAGTTTTTGATTGAGTTGGTCGAGCGACATTTCGTCCTCGCTGCGCGGGAATATGGCACGGGTAATTTTGACTATGGAATTTTCTTAATGGGTTGCCTTATAGCAGCCGTCCATAAACATTCTGTTTAGATCTGCGGGTGTGACCGCGCAGTATTCCGCCGCGTAACCGGGTCGTTCGTTAATGCCTTCCTGGAGCAGCCGGACGAGGACATGCTGGGTGACGGCACCGTGGGCCATGCGGTCGAGATGGTCCATGGTGTCGGCTTCGTGATGCTTGGAAAAATAACTCGCCTCGGCGGTGGTCAGGCCGTAGTGCTTAGTCAACGCTTTGAAGAAATCTAAGCAGGAGTCGCCGAACGGCTTTTCCCATAGAACTGAAAACCAGTACTCCTGAATCTGACCGTCATTTATTAACGTACGGTGAAAGTCCGGCAATGCGCGGCACTCCGGCAACATCGGTGTGAGCAGAACTTCTTCTTTGGTTAATCCGAGCGCCTTGCCTGTGCTCATCAAGATTTGAATATGCCCGGGAGGTGAGGGGTGGCCGAATTCATCCAAGACTTTCTGCGTGTAGACTTCCATCAAATCGACGTTTTTCACGAAAAACCACAGGTGTTTGTAAAAAGCCGAGGTATAAACCGAATTAATCACCGGAACGAACGCACCCCAGTTTTTGTAGAAAAGCTGGATGGTTTCCTTCTTGAGCGTGCCCTCGCGTAATTCATCCATGAACTTCGTCTTGTCGACGGTCTGTTTCCAATGCTTGTCGCATTTGGCCGCCAGTTCGGCGATGTACTCCTTGGCTTGGCTTTCGTTGAGTTTTATCATAACGCTTCCTTCAGGATCGTTTTCAATCGTCTTGTGATGTGAATATGGCAGGGCCGCTGAGCTGTCAAGATGATCAAGTGCTTGCCGATGCGACAACGACTAGGATAGAGTGAGAACATTTTACAGGAGGACAACCTATGGAGTGCGTTAATCTCAAAGCGGAAATGGACAAGGCGCAGCGCAAGATCGATCTTTTCGGCACGGATAATTTCCGCTCCTGGCTGCTTTATTTCGTGCCTGGCGACGGCACGGATATGCATTATCACGCCAATCCAGAGACGTTTTTGGTGTTTTCCGGTAGCGGCATTGTAAAAGGGCTAAAGGGCGAGGAGCGGCCAATAAAAAAAGACGACGTGCTTTGTCTGGCATCCAAGGATTACTACCAGATCGTCAATACCGGCAACGAACCTTTGGTTTTGTTCGGTAACCGCTCGGAAGCCTTTGGCGGACCGCATATTTTACCAGACGGTAGCGACCGGCAGCAGGTGCAAAAGGGCGCCTAAGCGCAACTTCGAATCAATTGACAAGTTGTGGGGTGAGTGATTAAGTTTGACCACAACTGATTTTCATCGAGGTTGCTAAATGCCGATCTACGAGTATCAATGCCAGAAGTGCGGCGTGATCGAGGTGACGCAGCGAATCACCGAAAAATCACTCGTTAAGTGTCCGACTTGTAAGAGTAAAATTAAGAAATTGATTTCCAACACGTCGTTTCAACTCAAAGGTACGGGTTGGTATATCACCGATTATGCGCGCAAGGGGCAGACCAACGGCGATGCGAAGAGCGAGGGCAGCTCTAAGTCTTCTGCGCCGCCTGCCACGGAATCGAAAAGCGAAACCAAAAAGAGCGAGAGCTCGGGCAGTACCGATAAGACGACGTCCACCACCAGCTCGAGCTCCACTTCGGCATAGTTTACTACACGACTGTTTTTCCAACGGCGCCTCATGGCGCCGTTGTCGTTTCTCGTTCACCGCGCTGTTACATCACAATTGGCACGTGCGGCTCTGGACGGGAATTTAGATTTTAGCTATAGGTTAAGCAGCAAAATTACAGAGGAGGAGTCGATCAATGGCACAGACGATTGAAAATATTGTCGATCCTAATGATCCCGCTTTGACATCGGAGATGGTGAAGATCGGCGACGTGAACGCTTATGTTTCGCGTCCCAAAGAGGGGAAGAATTTGGGCACGGTCGTGGTGATTCACGAGAATCGCGGTCTGGTTGGTCATATTAAAGACGTGACTCGCCGATTTGCCAAGGAGGGGTTCGCGGCCATCGGCGTCGACCTAATGAGTCGCATCGGCGGTAGCGACAAGTGGAATGGCAGCGACGAGGCCACCAAAGAGATCCAGAAAATTACCGGAGCGATGGCTGTCGAAGATTTGACCGCAGCGGTCGCTTACATGAAAAAACAGAATTACGTCAACGGCAAGGTCGGCGTGGTGGGATATTGCTGGGGTGGCGGACAGTCGCTCAACTTCGCGACCAAGTGCAAAGATCTCAACGCCGCCGTAGTTTATTACGGCCGAAATCCCGATCCGCTCGATTCCGTCGCCAATATCCCTTGCCCTGTTATGGGGAACTACGCGGGCGACGACCCCAATATTATGCCCGGAGTCGAGCCGTTGAAGGCCGCTCTCGCCAAGGCCGGCAAGAGTTTCGACTGCAAGGTGTTTGACGGCGCCAAACACGCCTTCAATAACAACACCAATGCTGATCGATACAATCCTGATGCGGCGAAAGACGCTTGGACGAGAACAACCAATTTTTTCAAAGCGAATTTGACTTAATTACCGAGCTATTTGCTGCAGCAGAGCGGCCTGTGACTTCCTGATCACGAAGTCACAGGCCGTTTTTATTGACGAGCTGTGGCGCTTAGCAGTCGAGTGCAGTGATCGTCGTTTTCATCACGCGTGAACTCTGGGTACGACGACGATCTAATAGAAATATAGCTATAGAGCTTATTGAACGGTCGGAGATGGCGCGGTGTCTGTTTGGGGTACCGGCGAGCCGCTTTTTTTCTCTTCTAGTTCCGGGCGCCGGCCGACTGCGGTACGAGCGAGCTCTGGTGTGATCACATAGGGTCCTTGTTGCGTGTCACTCCAGATTTGCTGGGTCAATTCCGCATTGCCGCCGGTGACGATATAGGATAGCGCCCCGCTTATTGCTCCGATGCTCATACTGATCGCTTTGAGCGGCAGAACCCACATATTGCCGGCGCTAACGCCGACAGCGACGCCGGCTTTTTCGATGTTTTCTTCGGCGTGCAACCATTGCGGTACCGCCGTGACCATTGAGAGGACGATCACTCCTGCCACTGCTCGAGTTTTCATTTTAGCTTATCCTTAGCCAAAGAATCTTTCACGGATAGCGTCGACTCCATGGGTTGGATTCCAGTAGCGGCGCACACCGAAATAGTAACAGCAGGCTTCGTTATCGAGATCATTATTAAAGCAGCGTAGTTGCCCGTCTTGGAAACGCACGCGGGCCAGACAGGTGCCGCCGGGCACCGATGAGGTCATGCATTCCATGACCACGCCGATACCCCATTCCTCGTAGCGTCGGTGGTTGACCTCATCGCCAACTCGCAAGTAAAGACGTTTTCCCTCGTTATGGCTCGGGCTGGTTTCGCGGCGGCGTTGAAAATGTTTGAGAGTGAGATCGACATTGGGAGTGACGGATCTAGCCAGGGCGGGTGAGGTCTGCTCGGGGGGCTTGGCCTGTGGCGCCGTAGCAGTCTGGCGTTTGCGCGGCGCGCTGCGCTCTCTTTGCGGTGGTTTGGATTTGCCCACGACAGATCCTCTGATTCACAGGCCCCTTTAATTTACCCGGCAGTCGGCCGGTTCTGGTTGAGAGCATAATCCCAAAAATCCAGTTCAATAGTCAAGTTCCCTGGGGCCTTGCTCGGGAATTATTTTCGTCCAGTCCATGTTATAGAAGTCGTCAACCGTTGGTTGGTCGTCAGCTACATTGCAAGAACGGCAAGAGCGCTTCCACTAACGCCGTTGGGTTGTCTTGATGCACCATGTGACCGGCATGACCAATAACGACTTGCCGACGGTCAGCAATAGCGTCGTAGCGTTGTTGTTTGTCAGTGCGCCTCATCTGACGGCTTTGTTCGCCGTCGACGATGAGCACCGGACACGCAATGCGGCGCAAAAATTCCACAGCCTGGGCGGTATAAAACGGCTGGGGCGATGTGGTTCGGTGTAGCGGATCGAACTTCCAAACCCATTTGCTGCTCGCGGTTTGTCGCATTGCCGCTTGCGCCAGAGAGCGGGCGAATGATTCCTGCAATCTCGGGTTGGTCTGGCGCAATTGCCTTGCGCCTGCTTCGACGCTGGAATATTCGCGGAAGTGATTGCGCCCGCGTTGACGGATCTCGCCGATCCATTGTTCCATGCGCAACGGAGCATCCGCAAAATTCATTCCCACAGGGCCGACCCCCTCAATGAGCACGAGTTTTGTGACGCGCTCGGGAAACGTTCCGGTGTAAAGCAGCGAGATCGTACCACCCATGGAGTGGCCGATGAGGTTGAATGTCTCGATGCCAAAAGTTTGGACGACGGAGTCGAGGTCAAGAACATAATCTGGAAAGTGGTAATAGCTGCCAGCGCTTACCCAGCCGCTGTCGCCGTGGCCGCGGCAATCTGGAGCGATGATCCACAGCGGTCGCGCCGCGCGTCGCTGTAACTCGGCGACTAGCGATGTCCAGCTGAACGCTAAATCGAGAAAACCATGAACGAGTACCAGCGGATCGCCGTTGGGTTCGCCCCACTCGAGACAGTGAATCGGCAATCCGAGTGAATCGACCGTTTTGTGGCGTGGTTCGGGCATGCCGGGAGTTTAAAAATAACCGATCGGTGTTTCGACGAAGTCGCATTTTTCACCCGACCAGATAAAGGCTTTGACCGTCTTTACCCTGCGCTCGTAGATCGATACGACGATTTGCACAGTGTCGGGGAATGTCGGTTCGCCGAAAGGGCAGGCGAAAACTTTGTCCTCGTCGGAAAAATAAGCATCGTGATTGGGATGGGAATGGTAGAACGCTTTGAGTCGCTCGCCGTTGGCTTCGGCTTGGCGAATCACGGTATCGAGCTCTAGGGGATCCATCGCATAGGCGATCACCGCGGTGCGTGGATAGGTCAACGGATCGAGCGCGTGCAGTTTATTTTGGATGTTTGCCAGCGGGACAACGCGATCCGTACTGTTGCGCGCGAAAATTACGCCACAGCATTCGTCCGGAAAGGTTTCCTGGGCATGAGACCCGATGCGATTCCATGCGTGTTCTTGGAGTTCAACCATGTGGTCAATCGTGTTCGATGCTATTTGCTTAGCATATCTGGCGTGGCCAATTCTATCCAGCGGCGTGCTGCGTTGCGAAGTAATTTAGCTTTCGGCAGTGGCTGCGCCTACTGTCAAGACGATGGTTGGCTCATCGCGAGCGGAACGCCACCGACGGTAACGACAGGGAGCGCCAGGTAATCAGAAAGTCGGCGCTTTGCGGTTGGTATAGCGTGTGTAGGCGTCGAGCACCAGGGTGGCAAATTCGCGCGAAATCTCCTGGTTGGTGTCCAGGCGATTTTGCAGATCCGCTGGCCCGCCGTTGTATGCGATCAGGGCGAGATCAAGATCGCGAAACTGCTTTCGCAGACCATGCAAATAATAGACGCCCATGCGGATATTTATTATTGGATCGTCGAGCGACTCGGGACGGTAGGCGACCGCTTGAATTCCCAGCTCGCGTCCCACCGCTTCCATCAAAAACCTGCCGGTTTCCGGCATAATTTGCATGATGCCGCGGGCACCGACAGGCGAGATCGAAGCGGATTGAAAGCGGCTTTCTATTTCAATTAGTGCCAGCACCAGCATGGGGTCGAGATTGCGCTTGAGACTTTCTTCGACGATAACTTCGGAAACTTTCCACGCCTCGGAATCGTTAATGTCGGCGCGATGGGATTTGACGATGTTATAAACTTTGACCAGCTCTTTAGGCCGGGGCCTTTCGAAGACGTGATCCGCCCTGACGTTAGCGGCTAATTTGCTTCTTTTTTCCCCCTCCGAGAACCCCTGCAATGCCATCAGCGCTGGCATAAACAACGCCACTGGGAGAACCAGTTTCGCGCAAACGCTGCCGCAGCATAAAGTACGAGTGTGCGTATTTGTGTTACGTGTCACCATACTCTAGTCCTTGGATTTTGGAATTGTGTAGACCGACGACGTGTTTCGAAATGTAGTCGCTAAATATCAAACAGAGTTGGTTCAGTCAATCGATGGAGTGCCAAAAGACGCCACTTGTCATGGCGCTGAATTCACCGCCGGAGTGCACGCAGACGGTTCTCTGGGAGAAGGACTTACTCCGTCAAATCGGTTTCACGGCAAAAAGTTAGGTAAAATGAAAAGGGGCAAGGATGTTTCCTTGCCCCTTGAGCTGCGCCTGAATAGAGCCCGCGAATTACCGGCCGGTACGCGCCAGGGAGTGGACCCAGCCCTGCATGCGGCTCTTGGCATTCTGAATGTCTTTGTCGCTGAACCACTTCTTGAGATCGACCCTGTCGACGGGGTAGACCGGCCGCATGAAATCGCTCTCATATCCGAACGGCACCGTCGCATCGATGCCCATGCCGCCTTCGAAGTTGGTGTTCGACGCAGTCCATTCTCTTTCGCCCGCTGTCATGCGTTCGGCAGGCATAAAGGTTTGGCCGCGGCCGCCGGGAAGCGGATTAATAATATCAGTTTTAGGATTAACGCGCGTGGTCAAGTTCCACATGATGTCGTCCATATCGTATGGATCGGAGTCTTCGCTGACCGCGACCACCAAGCGCGAGCCTTGCGAGGTCGCTAGGATCGCCGCCATGAAATTGCGCTGCCAACCTTCTTCAATGCGGTTGCGTTTCTTAACTTGGATGATCGCGCCGCCCCAATCGGTCATGCAGTAGGGAATGTTGACGTCCATGATGATGCCGGGCTGCATTCTCTCGCAGAGCTCGAACATCGACGCTTCGCGCACTGTGGTATCGATGTTGTGATCGTCCAGCGTATGCACGCCGAGCGGGAAAATGATCGGTTTGCCTTCGCGTTTACGCGTGGTGACCGCGGTAACATGGAAGGTCGGCGCTTTGTAAGCTTTGCCCATATAGCCGGCCCACTCGGGATGGAAATGGAAACGGCCTTGGATGCCGGCCTTTTCCGATTCCGCAGTTTCGAATCGGCGGTCGCGCGGGTTGACGTAACCTTCGAGCACCACTTCCGCGTCGGCGAGCGCGTAGGCGTCAACCGTGCGCGCTTTGACCAAACGCATGGGTGCGCCTTGCACGGCGCCGGCGATGCCGACTTCGTCGCAGCCCTGCGGCAAGATCACGTAATCGAATCCGGCGCCGGCGAGCAGCGAACCGGCGACTGGCAAGCCGAAGTTCATGGTGATCGGCACCATCTTGTTATCTTTGTAGTACTTGCTGACGACCTGCCACATGTGCGAACCGGGGGAGATTTGAAAGGTTCCGACATTGCCCCAACGGAAATTCATACGGTTGTAACCGAGATCTGTGCCGCCGTTGAAATATTCACCGGAAATCAAACGATTGCCGGAGCCGACGGTCAATTCAGGCTCGATGTCGGTGTGACGGATCGGCACAACATAGTCATTGGCTTCCGCCGGTTTTTCGTAAACTTCTTCTTGCACCGGCGCATCTTTTTGATCGACGACTATGGGCGGAAT
>DASSGE010000156.1:0-10229 GCA_035693605.1 Binatia bacterium | reverse complement strand
CATCGCGGCTTGGGGTATTTTCTTTGCGCTTCTCATCGGCTTGCCTCTCTGGCGACAAGTGCAATCCCATCATTCGCTTGAGCTATTTGACAGCTTCTTTCGTGTCGGCTCGCTCGTTTTCGGTGGTGGCCATGTTGTTCTCCCCATGCTTCAAACCGAGGTCGTCGGAGCGGGTTGGATCACCAATGAACAATTCGTCGCGGGTTATGGAGCGACTCAGGCTGTGCCCGGGCCTTTGTTTACCTTCTCAGCATATCTTGGCGCGGTAATGGCTGCCGCACCGAACGGTTGGACGGGAGCCATGCTTGCCCTGGTGGCAATTTTCTTGCCGTCCTTTTTGTTGATCGTCGGCGCCTTGCCCTTTTGGGATTTGCTTCGTTCAGTGCCGCTATTCCAGTCGGCTTTGAAAGGCATCAATGCGGCTGTCGTCGGACTGCTATTAACGGCGTTGTACAAACCCGTCTGGAGCAGCGCAATCTTTTCACCGGCTGACTTCGGCCTGGGACTGGTCGCGTTCACCCTGTTGATGTTTTGGAAGTGTCCGCCGTGGTTAGTGGTCGTAGTGACCGCCCTCGGAGGTGAAGTAGTCGCGCGTATTTAAGGAAATCAATGAACGATCGCGCGCGCTTAGTAGCAATGGAGATTTTTCGATTGCATGACCCTGCACTGATCGGCATCGACAGCTGGCGATCGAGCACCGCCTGCCGGTTTTCACTGCGGCAGGACTTCCGTGCGTTGCTTCAAGCGTTGCAGCTCTTGTTCGCAATGGAACTTGAAGCCATCGCCGTCCTTTACGGCGCGCGTGATCAGGTCGGCCATATGCTGCGCTGAATGCAGGCGCGCGATGTAAACGAAGTCGGCGCCTCGCTCGTAAAGGTCGATGGCCGACGAAATGCCGTCGGCAGCTACGATCACCCGCGCGTGCGGGCTAAGCCGGCGCGCCAGCTGCAGCAGGCGAAGATTGGACGTCCCGCGCAAGATCGCATCCGAGATGGTGCACGCAACAATCTTGGCCGATTGGATTCGGGCGTGGTGCAGTGTGTCCATGTGCGCGATGTCGCCATAGACGCATTTGATATTCCGCCGCTTGAGTTCTTGAAGCACTTGAGGATTGAAGTCGATCACCAAAATCTCGCCGAGGATTCCGCCGCCTACCGTCTTGTGTGCGCTCACCTCGAGCTCGTGCAAAATCGAGCTGGCCTCGCGAAAGCAGCCGAGAAATACCACGGCATTGTCCGTCGCGGCTTCGCCGAGATCGTCGTTGTCCGCGCCGTTGGAGAGTCCAAGCTTCAATAGCAGCAGGGTGAGCCGGCGTTGGATCTCGTGGTTGTAAGCGATTAGGTATGTCGACAAAATCGACGTGATGGCAAAGACAAAAGTGAGCGTCGCCATTAGCTCGGCGCTGATGTGTTTTAACGCCAATCCCAACGAGGCGATGACCAGCGAGAACTCGCTCATCTGCGCGAGATTGATGGACGGTATCAGGCTCGCTCGCAGGCCGTTGCCGAGCCCGTAAAGCACCGGAAAAACCGAGAGAAGGCGACTGGCCAGGACAAAAAGCGACAGGCCGACGGCGCTACCGACGATTGCCAGAGTCGGCTGGGGGATTTGCATTCCAAGCGCGACGAAAAATAGCGTGACGAAAAAATCCCGGATGTTGGTGACCTTTGCGACGACGTCGATATTGTACGGAAAGGTCGACATGCCGACACCCGCGATGAGAGCGCCCATCTCGCGGGAAAGTCCGAGGGCGGCAGCCGCGCCGCTCACCAAAAAACACCAGGCCAGAGCCGCGATCAACATAAGCTCCGGGACCTTGGCGGCGAAAGAAAACAAGCGCGGCAGCAGGTACCGGCTCAAGCCCAAGGCCATGAGCACGAGCCCAGCGCCTTTGACGAACGACTCCAGTAGAGTGCCGAGATGAGGATTGTAGAGGTTGGGCTGGAGCGCGAGAAAAGCGATCGCCCAGATATCCTGACACACCAGCACGCCGAGGGTAATCCGGCCGGGCAGGGTAGTGAGTTCAAATTTATCGTAGAGCAACTTGACGACGATCAGCGTGCTGCTCAACGCCAGGGTCACGGCCAAGTAAAGCCAGTCGAAATTGCCGCGGCCCGGCGTGATTCCCATCAAATACGCCAGGACGATGCCAAGCCCGACACAAAGAAGAAATTGACTGATGCCGGTGACGAGCAAGGTTCGACCGGCGCTGAGAAGCTTTTTCAGGTCGATCTCCAAGCCGATCATAAATAGGAGAAGAATCAAGCCGGTCTCGGAAATCAGCTCGATGGCTTCCTTATCCTTGATCCAGGCAAAACCGATCTCGGGACCGATCGCAACGCCAGCAATCAGATAGGCAAGAATCAAAGGTTGCTTGAAAAACTTGGCAACGAAAGCGAAGCCGGTCGCGATTATAAAGACCAGCGCTATATTCGAGAGAAGGCTCTGATGCTCCACGGCAAGATCATTACTGCAAAGCGGACAAAAAGCGAGAGCGCAGCGCACCGCGCACCCACCCTCGCGTTATCGAATAACGAGGTCTCGGGTATTTGTCGGATGATGCTGCGTGATTTTCCTTTGTAGTAGCTCGGCTCGATGAAACAGATTCCTGCTTGGCATGAAGTAACAATGCTGCTGGCGATTGCGTGTTTGCAAAAACGCCGGGACTTGATGTTTTCCGAACCCCTTACCCCGGTACTCCAACATTCCAAACCATTCATCCGACCTGTTGCGCCAAGAATTCGAGCGTACGCGTGCGCGCAAGCTGGCAGGCTTCACTATGAAATCTGTCGATGCGGCTTGGATTGTCGAAGCCATGCGCTGCGCCAGCGTACAGATGGATGGGAATGTTCGGCTGCGCTTGGTGAAATAACTCCACGCGCGCATGGGGCATCGTCGTGTCTGCGCTGCCGATATGCGCGATCACCGGGCAACGCGCGGTTTCATTTGCATAGTCAGGCGTCATCGAGCCGTAATACGCGACAGCGGCGGTATAGTCGCAGCGGCAGGCGGCGAGCCATGCCAAGGTGCCGCCCCAGCAGAACCCGACAATGGCGACTTTGCCTGCTTCTGTGACGGCATTCTTGGCCGCGTCGAGATCGTTTAGGGCGTGGTCCCAGTTCCAATTTTTATAAATCCTCTGAGCTTGATCGTGGTTTTCCTGATTGTATTCCAGGACGAGGTTTCGTTGGCGGCGGTCGTAGAGCGCCGGCGCGATGGCGAGATAACCCTGGGCGGCGTAGAAATCGCAGGTGTCGCGCAGATAGCTCGTGACGCCGTACATTTCCTGAGCGATGACAATGCCGCCGCGCGGCTTGCTTGCCGGCCGCGCGAGATAGGCGTCGAGGACATGGCCGTCACTGGCAGTGATCTGAATGATGGTTTCCATGCAGACGTTTTTAAGAGATATATTGAAGCGGAATATTCCTCCGGCAAATGACCCAAAACCGCTAAGCCTAGGAAACTCTATGAAGCGTTTTTTTGCGCGTTGCACTTTGTGGGCGAAATCCGGTTATGTCGGCGTCAGCAGTTTTGCCAGCTTCTTCATGTTGTCTACGGTTTCGAGATTCTGCACGGCTGTGATCACGTTCTGCGTGCGCTCGCCGGAGAGTACGGCCTTGACGTTGCCGCGAAATTTGTCGGTTACTTCGTCTTCAGTCATGGGATTGCGCGGGTCGCCTTTGGCCACTGTTGCCGTGTAATTGTGGCGCACGCCGTTTTTCAATTCGACGCTGACTGGGCAGTAAGGACCGGGCTCGGGAATCGACTCGTCGCAGATGACTTTAACCTTGTTAAAGGCGTCTTGAACTTCCGGCTGGTTGACCTTGTCGTCGGTGAACGTTGAGATCTCCAGCTTGCCGTCGAGGAAGCACATGGCGACGACGTAGTTGATGGCGAACTTGCCGCGCAGGCCGGTTTTGACCTCGGCTGAGTAATGACGCGCGTAGCGCTTGGGCGGGATGCTCACTTCCATCCTGGCGATGTCGGCGAAGTTGATTCTATGCTCGCGTTTCAAATGCAACGCCGCATCGGCGGCTAAGAATTGCGGCGCGCTGCATGGGTGCCATTTAAGGCCAATGCCGGGGGCTTCGAGAAAATAAGGCTTGCCGATATTCTCGACCATCTTGTCGTAGTCGCAGGTGTCTGGTCCGAAAAAGGTATCGCAGAAGCCGCGCGGCGCTTCGAAGATGGCGGCGTCGGCAGTGAAGCCTTTACTGGCCAGGAGCGCGGCTTCGGCGCCGTTGCGCGCGGCGTTGCCGGCATGAAACGGTTTGACCATCGAGCCTTGCTGCCGATGGATGCCACCCGCACCCGAGGCAGCTACGCCAAAGGCAGCTTTGATTTTGTCGCTGGGGAGTTTCAACAAACTGGCGCAAGCGACGGTGGCGCCAAGACCGCCGAACACCGGCGTGCTGTGAAAGCCGCGGTCTTGAACGTTGGGGGCGTTGGCGGCGATTTTACAGATCACTTCTATGCCGAGCACGTAGGCCTTGAGAAAATCCCTGCCGGTTGCGCCGATTTGTTCCGCCAGCGGCAACGCCGCGCCGACGGTCATGCTCGACGGATGGCCGACATGAATGAAGGCGTCCCAGTCGTCGTAGTCGAGCGCGTGAGCGAGCAGGCCATTGGCGAAGGCGGCGGTAGTGACGGAGGCCTGCGCCCGGCTGCCCCAGATCGACGCTTCGGCGGCGGCGCCCAGCCCTTGGCAATACTCCAAGGCTATTCCGGCCACCTCCGTGGAGACGCCGGCAAGCGCCACGCCGAGGGTGTCGAGGATATGCATTTTGGCATTGGCCAATGTCTTGCCCGACATGGTAGACAAGTCGGTGGCGCTGACAAACCGAGCGAGTGTGTCGGTGACCGGTGGTGTTGACATCTTGTTCTCCTGCGAAATGGGAGTTATGAAAGTTTCTTATCCGATGCACGGGGCAATTGACAACAGGAGGGCCTTGCTGGTGCGCGGAATTCCACATCGCAGAGATCAGTTTTCAAAAGAAAAATTTACCCAGAGGAGAGTTGCATGAAAGGTTGTTTGGACGGCATCAAGGTTCTGGAGTTGGGCAATTTTATTTCCGGTCCGTACGGCGCGATGTTGCTGGCGGACATGGGTGCGGAGGTGACTAAGGTAGAAAATCCCAAGGGCGGCGATCCGTTTCGCGGCTGGGATTTCGGCGGCGATCAGCCGAATTTTTGGGCTTACAATCGCGGCAAAAAGAGCGTCACATTGAATTTACAAACCCCCGAAGGCAAGGAGATCTTCTACGGCTTGGTAAAGAAATCCGACGTGGTGATGGATAACTATCGTCCAGGCGTGACAAAAAAACTCGGCATCGACTTCGAATCGCTGAGCAAGATCAATCCGAAAATTATCTGCTGCTCGATTACCGGTACCGGTCCATCCGGTCCCTACGTCAAGCGTCCTGCCTATGACACTGTCGGCCAGGGCATGGGCGGCATGATGAGCGTGCTCATGGACCCGCAAAATCCCAAGCCGGTGGGGCCGGCCTATGCCGATTGCTTGAGCGGCATGTTCTCGGCGCTCGGTGTGCTCGGTGCTTTGATGGCGCGGACAACCACGGGCAAAGGCCAACAGGTCGACGCCACCATGGTCGGATCTATTCTGGCGTTCCTGAATGCGCCGGCGACCGAAACCCTGGCGCATGGACGTATTCCCGGTCCGTACACCCGGCCGCGCCAATCGCAGACCTATGCCTTCGCCTGCGCCGATGGAGCGATGCTGGCGATTCACTTGTCGTCACCGCAGAAGTTTTGGGAAGGGCTGTGCAAGTCGGTCGGCCATCCCGAGATGATCGAAGATCCGCGCTTCAACACGCGGCCCAACCGACGCACTAACTACGACGAGCTGAATAAAACCTTCGCGGTATTTTTTAAAGAGAAGCCGCGCGCCCACTGGGTCGAACAGCTCGAAGCCAACGATGTGCCGCACACGCCGGTGTACAACTTGAAAGAGGTCTTCGACGATCCGCAGGTCAAACATATGGGCATGCAGATCGCCATCGAACGCAAAGACAAGCCGACTATTAAAACTGTGAAATTCCCGCTCACCCACAGCGATACGCCGTCGCCGTTTCCAGCGCCGCCGCCGGAGCTGGGCGAGAACAACGATGAGTTTTTGCAATCGTTGGGCTACGACAAGTCGAAGATCGCTGAGTTCAAGGAGAAGGGGATTATCTGAGGAGTCTTGGTTTCTATTGTCGGTCAATTCAAGTGTCGAGGCGCATGCTCCCGCTTAGAATAAGCCGGGGGGCTAGCGTCTCAATTCCGGAGTCATGATGAACGGCTGTCTAGAAGGTATCAAAATTTTAGAGCTCGGTAATTTCATTTCCGGTCCTTACGGCGCGATGTTGCTTGGCGACATGGGCGCGGAGGTGATCAAAATCGAAAATCCCAAGGGCGGCGATCCTTTTCGCGGTTGGGATTTGGGCGGTGATGAGCCGAACTTCTGGGCCTACAATCGTGGCAAGCGCAGCGTCACGCTGAACCTTCAGACGCCCGAAGGCAAAGAAATCTTTCTCAAACTCGCCGATAAGGCCGATGTGGTGCTCGACAACTACCGGCCCGGCGTGATGAAAAGATTGGGCATCGACTATGACACCGTCAGCAAGACCAATCCCGGTGTGATCTATCTGTCGATCACTGGGACTGGACCAACCGGGCCTTACGTCAAGCGGCCGGCCTACGACACGGTGGGACAAGGGCTCGGCGGCATGCTGAGTCTCTTGATGGACGCCAAGAATCCTCGTCCCATCGGACCCAACTACGCCGACAGTTTGAGCGGCATGTTCGCTTGCATTGGCGTGCTCGGCGCCATCGCCGCTCGCGCCAAAACCGGCAAAGGCCAGCAGGTCGACACGACTATGGCCGGATCGATCCTGGCGTTTTTGATCGCGCCGGCGACCGATTCGCTGGCGACCGGGAAAATTCCCGGCCCGTACACGCGGCCGATGCAATCGCAGACCTATGCGTTCACTGGCGCCGACGGAGCCATGTTTGCGATTCATTTGTCGTCGCCGCAGAAATTCTGGGAAGGCTTGTGCAAAGCCGCCGGCCATCCGGAACTGATCGACGATCCGCGCTTCAACACACGGCCGAACCGGCGTAAGAATTACGACGACCTTGCCAAAACCTTCGGCGAGTTCTTCAAGGAGAAGCCGCGCGCCCATTGGATGGAGCGGCTGGAAGCCGAAGACGTGCCGCACACACCGGTCTACAACATGCAGGAAGTTTTCCAAGACCCGCAGATTAAACACATGGGTCTGGAGATTACCCTCGAACGCAAAGACAAGCCGAACATTCGCACCGTGGGATTTCCGAACCAGTACAGTGATGACAAGATTCCCCATCCGCTGCCGCCGCCGGAACTTGGCGAGCATAACGTCGATTATTTGAAGCCGCTCGGTTATACCGATCAGCAAATCGCCGAGTTCAAAGAGAAGGGGATTATTTGAGTCGCAGCTGTCTCGAGAGATGTTACATGAAACTTTATTACCATCCGCTTTCTTCTTATTCACAGAAAACCTTGATGGCCTTTTACGAAAAAGAGTGTCCATTCGAACCGGTATTGATCAACTTGATGGATGAGCAGGCCAAGAGCGAATACAAGAAGATTTATCCGATGGGCAAGGTGCCGTTTCTGCGCATCGAAGAAAAGTCGTGGAACGTGCCGGAGTCGAGTATTATCATCGAGTACATCGATCGTCACTGTCCGGGTGGGACCCAGCTCATTCCCGACGATCCCGATCTGGCGCGGCAGGTGCGCATGCGCGATCGCTTCTTCGACTTCTACGTCAACGACCCGATGGTGAAGATTTTTTTCGATGGTTTTCGCCCCGAAGGGCGGAAAGATCCTTATGGCGTGGCGCAGGCCAAGGATCGTCTCGATACGGCTTTCGCAATGATTGATCAAGAGCTGGCGGACAAAACCTGGGCAATGGGCGATATGTTCTCGATGGCCGATTGCGCGGCGGCGCCGGCGCTGGGTTATTGCCGCATGGTTCATCCATTTACCCAACACAAAAACGTCGTTTCGTACATGAAGCGCCTCGCCGAGCGGCCGTCTTTTCAACGCGTGCTTCAGGAAGCGGCGCCGTATCTGGCGGCTTTTAAGAAATAAAGCTGGCCTGCTTCTGGTTGATGGCTGACTACGACGTAGCGGTGATCGGCGGCGGCGCCGCGGGCCTAATGTGCGCCATCGAGGCGGGCAAACGTGGCCGGCGCGTGCTGGTCGTCGAACACAGCGAGCGCATCGGCAAAAAAATTCTCATTTCCGGCGGCGGCCGCTGCAACTTCACCAATCTCAACGTCACGCCGGAAAATTTTCTCTCTGCCAATCGGCATTTCTGCAAGTCGGCGCTGGCGCGCTACACCCAGTGGGATTTTATTGCACTGGTCAATCGCCATGGCATCGCCTACCACGAAAAAGAGTTGGGGCAGTTATTCTGCGATCAATCGGCGAAATTGATCGTCAAGATGCTGGCGGACGAATGCCGCCAAGCCGGCGTGCGAATTGAAGTTGGCTGTGAACCGATTCGGATAGATCGAAGCGCAAAGGGGTTTGAGTTGATGACCGATCGTGGTGCGATCGAGGCAGCGAGTTTGGTCATCGCCTGCGGCGGTCTTTCGGTGCCGAGAATGGGCGCGACCGCCTACGGTTATGAGTTGGCCAAGCACTTCGGACACACCATCATTCCCACGCGGCCTGGGTTGGTGCCGTTGGTCTTCGGTCCGGATGATTTGGTGCGTTACCGCGACTTGTCCGGCGTCAGCGTCCCGGTTGAGATCAAATGCGGCCGTCAGAGCTTTGCTAACGCGCTATTGTTCACCCATCGCGGCATCAGCGGTCCAGCGGTGCTGCAAATTTCGTCGTATTGGAAACCGGGCGATCACTTATCGATCAACTTTTTACCGCTGAGCGATGCGTCCGAATGGCTAGCCAAGCGTCAAGCAGCTCGTCCCGAATCGGAATTGAAAACCGTGCTCGGGGAGTTTCTGACCAAGCGGTTGGCGCAGCGGCTGTGCGACAGCCGACTGAGCAATCGACCATTGCGGCAGTATTCGCCACGGGAGCTGCGTGAGATTTGCGAGCGCTTGCAACAATGGAGTATTACCCCGGAAGATACCGATGGTTATCGGACAGCGGAGGTCACTCTCGGCGGCGTCAACACCGACGAACTCTCATCGGCGACCATGGAGTCGAAAATCGTTCCGGGTCTATACTTCATTGGCGAGGTCGTCGATGTCACCGGTCACCTCGGCGGCTTCAATTTTCAATGGGCCTGGTCGTCCGGTTGGGCGGCGGGGCAGGTGGTGTAAAGTACAGGGATTGACGTAAAAGCGGCGCGCTAGCTGAAGCGTCGTGTCGTTCACGCAAGTTTCGACTGATCGCAATGGAGCAATACGATGGAGATACCGATTCGAAGGGCGGTTATCGATGATGCGCCTGAGCTGGCCAAGTTGCTGCGCGGAATAGGATGGTTCGAATCATTCCGCAGCCGGGATTTGAAGGATTCGGTCGCGCAGGTTGAAAGCCGGCTGCGGCAATGTCTCGCCGACTCTAGTCACTCCGTCTACGTCGCCGAACGGCCGAGCGGGGAGATCGCCGGCTATGCTTCGGTGCACTGGCTGCCGTATCTTTTCATGGCCGGCCCGGAAGGTTATGTTTCTGAATTGTTCTTGCGGGATGACGCGCGCGGACACGGGCTGGGTCGACAACTGCTCGACGTCATTGTCGCCGAAGCGCGATCACGCGGCTGTCAACGGCTATCTCTGATTAACCTGCGTAGCCGGGAATCTTACCAGCGCCAGTTCTACGTTAAAGCCGGTTGGCTCGAACGCAGTGAAGCGGCGAACTTTGTCTATACGATTCCTTGATATCGATACTTCGCTAGCTGGTTGCTAATTCCCGGCTCAGGAAGGTCGTCATCAGGCCCCACGCCTCTTCGGCCAATCCGGGGTCGTAACAGTCGCCGTCGGCCATGGCGAAACCATGGCCGGCCCTGTGAAAGAAGTGCCAGTCCAATGGCTGGCCGTTGGACTGGAAGCTAGCCATCAATTTTTGTTGGACGGGAATCGACGAAACACGGTCCTGGCCGCCGATGAAAATTTGCGCGGGGCACTTCATGTCTTTGACCGCATCGTTGGGATGGCGCGGGCGCAACTGACTCGGGCCTTCTTCGCGTACGGATGGATAATAGGCGACGAAGGCGCGC
>DASSGE010000155.1:0-3413 GCA_035693605.1 Binatia bacterium | reverse complement strand
CGATCGCTTGCAAAACTTTCATCCCATACCCTCACCTATTTAAACTCTTCGAAACTGATCACTGACAACTGACTCTCATCGCTGTTCACTCCGCCGGTCGCAAATCGGCGATCTTCAACTCCACGCTCGTGCTACCGTTCCACTCGTTTTCCGTCAACCGGTAGGCGACGTCGAGGATCTCACCGGGCCGGCCGGGGTAGTCATCGCCGACGCCAAAGATGACGCCGCTCACGATCCTGCCCGCCTGGCGCAGACGCAAACGCACCCCGGCGGAAAAAACCTTGCGCTCGCAAACCTCGGCGCCGAACGTCGCGAACACCGGTTCCGGATTGCCGACACCGAAAGGTTGCATGACTTCCAGTTCGCGCATCAACGGCGAAGTTAACTGTGAGAAATCCAACTGTGCGTCGATCTCCAAAAGCGGCGACAGTTGCTCGCGTGAAAGAGTTTGCCGCGCCGCCCGCTCGAAAGCCTCGGTGAACGCCGCCAATTGTTCCGGACGAATCGATAAACCGCCGGCGAACTCGTGGCCGCCGAATTTTTCCAAGTGTTCGGCGCAGCCGCGGAACGCCTCGACCATGGGAAAGCCGCGGATGCTGCGCGCGGAGCCTTTGCCAACACCGTCATTGAACCCAATCACCACGGTAGGGCGATAAAAACGCTCGACCACGCGCGAGGCGACAATGCCGAGCACGCCTGGATGCCAACCTTCGCCGGCGAGAACCAACGAATAGCGGTCGCCGCCGGCAATCGCCGCTGTTGCCTGTGCCAGGGCATGCTGCTGCACTTGAGCTTCGATGGCGCGCCGTTCGAGGTTATGTTCTTCCAGCTCCTGGGCGATGCGTTGCGCGGTTTCGCTCGAGTCTGTGGTCAAAAGTTCGATCACTTTGATGCCATAATCGACTCGGCCCGCGGCATTGATGCGCGGTCCCAAGCGAAATCCCACTTGGCCGGCGCTAACATCGCCATCGGCGATTCCGGCGACGCGTTTGAGCGCCACCACGCCCGGCCGCGTCGAAATGCCGAGTTCTATGAGGCCGCGCTTGATAAGCGTGCGGTTGACGCCTTTAAGGGGCACCATGTCGGCGATCGTGCCGAGTGTGACGATGTCGAGAAAATGACGAATGTCGGGAGCGTCGCCGTTCGGGAACCAGCCGATTTCGCGCAGCTTGGCACGCAAACCAATCACCAAGTAAAATGCCAGTCCGGCGGCGCACATGCCCTTGTCGGGGAAAGCACAATCGCGGCGGTGCGGATTCACCACCGCCACCGCCGGCGGCAGTTCGTCGGGCGGTTGGTGGTGATCGACAACAACTAGATCGAGACCGAAGTCGTTCGCCGCGGCTACTTCTCTGGCATTGGAAATACCGCAGTCGACCGTGACAACGAGCCCGGCGCCGCGTTCTTGGAGCCGCTTCAAGCCTTCGATATTAAGACCGTAACCCTCCTCGATGCGATGCGGCACGTGATAAATCGGCTGCGCGCCGATCTCGCGTAAAAACGACACTAACACTGACGCTCCGGTAGTGCCGTCAACATCGTAGTCGCCCCAGATGCCGATCCGTTCTTGATTGCGCACGGCATCGACGATGCGCCGGACCGCCGTATCCATATCCGCCATCTCAAACGGGGACGGCAAATCCGAGCGCAAACTCGATGATAAGTAGCAGCGCGTCCCGTCGTTATCGTTAAAGCCGCGCAACGTTAGGATGTGCGCGATCAGCGGTGAGAGCTTAAGTTCTTCGGCGAGGCGATTGGCCGTCAGTGCGTCGACCGCTTTCAAGCGCCAACGCTTGGCAAGATCATAAGACATGGAGAATTGCGAACAGACTAAGTAAAACCGTTCTCACCACCAAGGAAATGAAAATTACGCGTATCAAAACTCCAAACTTGCTGCCCTGGCAATCGTTGTGGGTGAAATAACGCTTGCTTCTCGGCGACGATGATTCGTGCCTGCCGTTATCTCTTAAAGGACTTGTCCCACAGGAGAATCACCGGACTAGCAATAAATATCGTCGAATACACGCCCGACGTAAAGCCTATCAAAAGTGCGAATGCGAAGGGCCGGATCACCGCACCGCCCAGCAGGTAAAGCGCCAACAGCACCAGCAGTGCCGTGCCGGTGGTCAAAATCGTCCGGCTCAAGGTCTCGTTGATGCTGGTATTGATGATATTTTCCAAACTCTCGCGGCGGATCTTGCGCAGGTTCTCGCGGATACGATCGCAGATCACCACCGTGTCGTTGACGGAAAACCCGACGATGGTGAGCAGTGCCGCAACCACGGTCAAATCGAATTCGTAGTTCGCCAGCATCAAGGCGCCGACGGTGACTAAGACATCATGGATCAGAGCGATCACCGCTCCAAGTCCGAAATGCAGCCCGAAGCGCGCGCCGAAGGCTGAGGCGAAGCGTATCCAGATATAGACCCCCATCATGACGGTAGCGGCGATAACGGAAATCGTGCCCCGCCAGCGCAGGTCCTCACCGATCTTCGGTCCGACATACTCCACCCGGCGGATCTCGACTTTATCTACGCCGAATTTAGCCATGAGCGCTTTTTTCATCTGATCGCTCAGAGCAGCAACCTCGACTCCGGATTTTTCGACGCGGACGAGAAACTCGAAGGCACCTTCCTGGCCAAATTCCTGGATCGTGCTGCTGCCCAAACCGATGGTATCCAGCGCTTGGCGAATATCCGGAATCGACGTGCGCTGCTGGAACTTCAACTGCACAATAGTCCCGCCGGCGAAATCGACACCGAGATTGGGCCCTTTGACGAAGAGAAAGGTCAACACCGCCAAGTTAACAATTGTCGAAAGGATCAAAGCGATCTTGCGATAACGAGTAAATGGAATCTTACTGCCAGGCTTGATGAGTTCCATAGCTTCCCTTAAATACTGATGCGCTCCAGCCGCCGCGCGCCGATACGGTAATCGTAGTAAATGCGGGTCAAATAGACGGCCGTGATGACCGTCGTCACGATGCCGATGCACAGCGTAACGGCAAAGCCCTTGATCGGCCCAGTGCCGAACTGAAACAGAATCACGCCCGACAGGAACGTCGTGATGTTAGAGTCCAAAATCGCCGGCAGCGCATTTTGATAACCGGCTTCGATCGCCGAACGCACGGCACGCCCGGCGCGAATTTCCTCACGTATCCGCTCATTGATCAGCACATTGGCGTCCACGGCCATGCCGATGGTCAAGACGATACCGGCGATGCCCGGCAGCGTCAGCACCGCTTGGAATCCGGCGAGCATTGCGATCATGAATAAAACGTTGAAAACCAGTGCCACGACAGCGACCAAACCTGCGCCTTTGTAGTACGCGATCATGAACAGGATCACGAAGGCGCCGCCGACGATGAATGAGGTGATGCCCTGGGTGATCGAGTCTCTCCCTAGAGACGGTCC
>DASSGE010000154.1:0-5045 GCA_035693605.1 Binatia bacterium | reverse complement strand
ATTCAGGGTACGAGTATCTGCTTCATCCGCGCCGCGAACGCCGGCTCGATCTTGTAGAGCCCGTGGACGATGCCTTCCAGCTCCTCGCCGGAAACATACTCGATGACGAAGTTGGCCTTTTTCGCCTCCGCCAACAGCTCGGCGTCCTTGAGCGCGTCGGCGAACGCCTTTTGCAAAACCTGCACACGCGCTTTGGGTGTCCCCGGGGCAAGAAAATACGGCCGCGCCGAATAGGCCAGATCGTAGCCGCCATGTTTGATCAACTTCTTCGCTTCGTCATTCTTGGCATAGTCCATCGCCGATGCGACATTGGCCAACTCTGGATGTTTCTTCGGCATGACTTGGATGATTGGATTGACCTCGCCGGATTCGATCGCCTTGCGCCAGGTGGTCTTGTAGGAATCCCACGACAGACAACTGCCGGCGAGCTCGCCGCTCTCGGTGGCCAAACGAATATCGGACGTGCCTTTGTAACCGTCGATGACGCGGATCGGCAGTCCGAGCGCGGCCTGCAAGAGCCGCGGCAAGTCGGAAGCAAACCCGCCGGGGCCGACGCCGCCGAAACGCACCGGATCCTTGGCGGCGAACCAGCGCTCCATCGAGGTCACGCCGCTCGCCCTGGCAATCGCACACACCAAGTGATCGACTGCCGGCGCGCCGAGATACTCGAACTTGCGGCCGTCGAATTCGATGCCCTTGGCACCCATCACCTGCTGCAAGAAAAGACCGCCGGAATTGTTGCCAATGGTTAGCCCGTCTGGTCGGGCCTGCTTGAACATGTAGTTGGCATGAATGATCCCACCGGCGCCGGTCATGTTGTCGACGACCACCGTCGGGTTGCCGGGAATGTATTTGCCGAGATGGCGCGCAAGCGTGCGCGAATAGGTGTCGTAGCCTCCGCCCGCGGAAAAAGCGACGATCAGCCTTATCGTCTTACCCTGGTAAAAACCATCGTCCGTCGTCGCGGCATGACTCAAATCTGCCAGGGCGAAGCATGCCAATGTGAACGCCAAAAGATTACTCGCCATGATTCGATTAGCCATCACTCCCCCACTCAATTCCGCCAACCGTCTACGAAAATTGCCGATAGATCGCATCGGTCTTCGCCGCCATGATAAAGTCGTTCTTATGCAGGTTCCTGATCTTGTGCGTCCACCAGGTGACCGCCACCTTACCCCACTCGGTAGTAAGACGCGGATGGTGTCCCTCTTCCTCGGCGGCGGCGCCGACGGCATCGGTGAAAGCAATGGCGTCTTTGAAATTTTTGAATTTAAACTGCCGGTCGAGCTTGGGGATCTTGTCTTCGTGGATGATCTGCCACTCGGGCACCTGCGGCTGCAGCTCTTTGACCTCTTCCTCGGTTACCGACGGCGCACCGACGCGGCACGCGACGCACTTCTGTTCAGTCAACTCTTCCATCGAGTACTCCTTTCAACGCTAATTTTCTCGCCAAGTCCGCACAGGCGACGGCGACGCCGATGATCCCGGGCGATCGCGAGAGATTAACAAATATTTCTCCCAGAATTCACCCTGGGCATTTCGAAGGGATCGAAATGACAACAATTCTGATCTTGGCTCTTTGCTCCTTTCGGGGAGATATTCCAACATTCCCGCACCAAGCCCTCGGTCGCGAATAATCCAATCACAACTTCGGCATTACATCCGTGGCGAAGCGCTGCATCGAATCCTTGACGTCCGCGTTAGGCATCGTACCGATGTTGAACCAACAGAGCAGCTGCGTAGCGCCGGTGCGCCCGCACAGCGCTTTGAGTTTCTCCACGGCATAGCGCGCGTCGCCGATCACCGCATGCTTTTCGCAGACGGTCTCATAGCCAACCATCGCGCCTGCGGCGGTGCGTAAACGCGCCGGCAATTCGACGCCGCGGCGTTTGAGCCAATCGGTATAATCCAGGCGCAAATCGAGAATGGTTTTGAAGTAGCTCATCACGCCGGCTTCGGCGCGCCTCTTGGCCTCGTCGGTGCTGTTGGCGATATGCATCGGGGCGAGCAGGCCCAACGACTTATGCGCGTGTTCGTGACCGTG
Organism: Binatia bacterium; assembly: GCA_035693605.1. GTDB lineage: Bacteria > Desulfobacterota > Binatia > UBA9968 > UBA9968 > DP-20. The sequence continues at coordinate 3,001 of DASSGE010000154.1, read as the reverse complement.
TTTTATTAACCCAGACCAGTAGGCGTCAGCGAATTCGTAGACTTGATCGGGCATGCGGGTGTGGATCGGCAAGAAAATATTGACTCCCAAACGCGCGGCGACTTCGACGCCGTCAAGGGAACTGGTCGCCATCCAGAACGGCGGCAGCGGCTTTTGCACCGGCTTGGGATTGACGATCACTTCGGGAATTTGGAAAAATTTCCCGTTGTGCACCAACTTCTCGTCGGTCCAACCCTTGCGAATGACCTCCATCGCCTCGGCCATCACTTCGTGCGTCGCCTTATGATCGACGCCGAAGCATTCGTAGGCGCGGCTGTGCGGATGTCCGCCGCCGCAAGCAAACTCCATGCGCCCGCCGCTGACCAGATCGAGCATCGCCGCCTGCTCGGCCAGCTGCACCGGATGATGCACCGGCAAGGTGTTGACCGCGACGCCCAGGCGGAGCCTTTTGGTTCGCTGGGCCACCGCGCCGAGTGCGATATAGGGCGCCGACAACAAGGAAAACTGCGGCTGGCAGTGGATCTCGGCGATCCAATAGGTGTCGTAGCCCAAACGGTCGGCGAGTTCGGCCTGATCCATGAATTCGGCCAAACGCTCGACCGGCGATGAACCTTGCGGACACTGGATTTCGGTGAATAGACTGCATTTCACGATAGAATTATTCCTCTCGATAGTTTGGTCGACCGCGTGCACCTGTTGCGGATTCGGATAGTCCTCCCGCCAAGGCGCAAGGTCGCTCGGTTCGTAGTCGTTGTCATTTCAACCAAAGGAAGAAATCGTTCTTTAACCCCTTAGCGTGCGTCATGCATGCTATCGTCCGTCACTGTCTCACCTTCGCGGGAAATACCCGGTGATTCACTCGCAGCTTGTTCACGACTTCTTTCGTCTTTCATTGGCGCGAACGATGCGCTCGGCAGCAGCGGCGATCTGTTGGGTGAGCGGCGTGTCGGTGTTCAACAGCCGAGCCAGTTCGGCCACCAGTGGAATATCTTTGTTCAATACGTTGCGGCCGGAGCGCGGCAAAGGATCGCTGCCGCTCGGATCGAAGGTGTTTTGCCAGCGATTCAAGACGCTGTCATGGCCGATGCGCCGCATCATCTCGAGCGCCTGGGGATAGGGAATACCGCCGGCGATGCCGATCTGAATCGCTTCGTGGACGATCAAGGTTTCGGCGCCGCCGAGCATATTTTTGATCAACTTGCCGACGGCACCGGTGCCGATCGGTCCCATGTGAAAAACTTCCTGGCTCATCTTGAGCAGATGCGGCCTGGCGCGCTCGACCAGCCGTTCCGGCCCGCCAACGACGAAACTCAGCTTGCCGGCGCGCACGGTGCTCGGCACACCGGTCATGCAGGCATCGATTGTATGCACGCCTTTGGCGCGCGCTGCGGCGTCGACAGCTTTGACGGTCTGCGGCAAAATCGAACTATGCAGTAAGAGTAAAGTTCCCGGCGGCGCGGCTTCGATCACGCCATCGGCACCGAGCATGCAATCGAGCATATCCTGATCCGTGCGCACAACCACATCGATGAGGGTAGCGCGGTCGGCGACCTCTGCCACACTGGCGGCCGTGCTAAAGCCGAGTTTGCGCGCATTCTCGAGTGCCGGCCCGTAGACGTCATAGCAGACGACGTCGGGGATACCGGCAATCTTCAGCCGCTCGAGCAGTGCCAAGCCCATAGCACCGGTGCCGATCATGCCGATTGTTTCCATGTACGATCCTTATGACCACCGGCCCTAAGATGGACGCTCTTTGCGCTGACGCAAATAGGTGCGCAGAAAGTAATTCTCGAACGATCCCATGCCATGCTCTTCGACGCGTTTCTTGCCGCTCCGTTCTTGGAATTCCAAATACAGAGTGCCGCCGCCGCGGCGCAACGACACGATCGGCATAGCGCGGTTTTGGATGTAGCTGCCAACCGTGCGCAGGGTCTGCGACAGGCGAAAATAGTCGGGAATCCGATTAGGATCCGTGCGCATGCCTTCGCCGCGAATTTGCAGCCAAAGAATACTCTTTAAGCCGTAGTGAATTTCGACGTTACGCTCAACCTGGGCGGCTCTGTGGCCGAGGAGCTTATCGATCCACCCGCGCTCCACCGGCGCAAGCCGTTTACCGCGTACGACGAACTCGCCGTCCTGCCAGACCAACGAAAAATCCTGCACCCCCCTCTCTTCCAAAGACTGCCCGATCACACGTAGAACTTGAGAGTACGACCAGCCATCAAACATAATCTACATCGGCTCCAGCATGAGAAAAACATATTATTTAATTCAAACGGTAATCGAGCTTCACAATGCCAAATTGCAAGCGAGTTCACCCATGCACTGCCGTCGCCTTCGCGCCGCAGTGTTTTTAAATGAAGTAATAAAACCAGATAACAGCTGTTATTGGTAGAATCGATCCATGCAATCCGCTGGTATTCGCCGGCATAAGAAGATTTCCATCTACCTGTCCAAGCGCCTTCACCAACCGAGAGCGTAAGCAACGCGGCGCGGATCGGCGGCGCCAAGCCAGGAGCCGTTTTCGCGATCGCGGACAATCACCTTGGCGCTGCCGAACGACCAACGATCGACGATGGTGACTTTATGCCCCTTGGCACGGAGATCATCGAGTGTTGCGCTTGGATAGCCGGCCTCCATGCGCAGCGCCTCGGGCAGTTGGTCGCGCGGCGGCGTGCCCGGCATATGGCTCCAGCGCGGTGCTTCGACGGCGGTCTGCGGGTCCATGTCGAGGTCGACCAAATCGTGAATGATTTGAAAATTAGTCTGCGGCTGCTCGTCGGCGCCCGGACTGCCGCCGACGGCAAACACTTCGCCGCCGCGAAACAGCATATATGTGTTGAGCGTGTGCGCCGGCCGCTTGCCCGGCTTGAGGGCATTGGCTTTACTCGGATCGAGACCGAAGCTGCATAAGCGGTTGTTCATGATGACTCCGGTGTCGCCGGCGATGAGCCGCGAACCGAAGGGCGCGAAAATGCTCTGAATGAACGAGATCGCATTG
>DASSGE010000153.1:0-2741 GCA_035693605.1 Binatia bacterium | reverse complement strand
AAATGCATTTTTCGTTTATCTTCGCCGACAGACCAAATTTCGGTCGCGCCGATACCTTGAATAATATAGATCAGCTCTTCGTAAAGATGATTTTCCGGATTGAGCGCGCCGCCAGGAGGGATTTCACCGACATACATGCCGGTGAATCCTTCCATGCCTTTCAAGTCAATAAACGCCCCTTTGCCGCCGGTGCGCGGCCAAGGCTTGAGCGCCAACTGGCGCACGTCTTCGACACCGTAACCGTCGACGACTGGAATGCCCTCTTGACGCATCCAAATTTCATAACTGGTGTCGCGCTTTGCCAAGATCAGTGTCCTTTCACTTCTTTATGTTGAAAATATTCACCCTGTACGACTTTCTCGGCGAGGCGATCGTCTTCGGCATCCCAAAGGCCCAGGGGATAACCGTACCAAGGCTCCTTGAGATTGAGCTTCGGCATCTCGGCCTCCTGCCAGATCTTCAGTGCGTTCTCCATGTAGGTCTTCTTCGGCAACCCAACCGGCGGAAACGGCCCCTTGCGAGTCGCGTCGATCAGTAAACCGGAGCATCCTACGGCGCCCGGATAACTTCGTTCTTCGCGTCCGCGCATAAGCGAGTGCGCCGACGGATCGAGCAGCGGCGAACGCCCAGTACTGATCTCGACATCCTGATGCGGCTGCATAGCGAAACTCATCGCCCACATCACCATGTCGGGGTCTTTCGGGTCGATGTCATCGTCAACAACGATGATCATCTTGCTGGTCGGATCCATGCCAGAGGCGGCATGCAACGCTTGTCGAGGTTTGCTCGGATGGCTCTTCCTCATGCGGATCACCCACCAGTTCCAGCCGCCGCCCATTTCCGGACACGCGACTTCCAAAACTTCCGGCATAGCGCAACTGTAGCGAAGAAAATTGTAAAGCATCATCTCGCGGCAGGTGCGCGAGATGCCGTTGGACTCGCTCGGCGGCAAGCCAACGAGAATTGCCGTGAAAATTGCATTGCGCCGCATAGTGATCGCTTTGACGTCAATCACTGAGCGAAACTCGCGCTCGACCATCAAATAGCCGGGATAGTCGCTGAACGGCTCGCCGCGTTCCTTGCGCTCGATGGAAATCTCACCTTCAATAATGATCTCAGCCTCGGCAGGAACTTCCAGAGGAATCGTCTTGCAGCGCACCACATCAACGGGGCGGCCGCGAATACCGCCGGCGACGGCAAGCTCATCGACACCGTAAGGCAGGTTGGCGGCCGAGACAAATGTGACATCGGGCAACGAGCCCAAAACGATCGCCACCGGCAGCGGTTCCTTTGAACTCACCGCGCTGCGATAGTGATAAAGCATCGCATGGTGCACCGGTGCGATGCCGGCAATCAAATGCTGTTCACTACGAAAGTGACCGCTATACATGCCAACGTTGCGCACGCCAGAGTGGGGATCGACGGTAATAAACGGCGCGGTGGCGCGAATGCCGCCGCTGAACCCAGGTTCTTCGACCGGCGCTGGCAGACCGGTGACGCCGAACTTCTTCAAATCTTCACCGCTATAAACAATTTCTTGCACCGGCGCGGTGGCCACTCGGCGCGCTTCTATCGGTCTTGCCAAGGCGTTGCGCCATTTTTCATAGATATCCAACGGCTGCTCGCAACCGAGGCCGAGCGCAGCAATCTCGCGCGACGAACCGTAGACGCCGGTGGCTACCCGGAGGTCATGCTTCTTGCCCCGGCTATCGAACACGTTTTCGTACAGAAACGCCTGCCGTTGATTGTCGGCAAGGCCGCGGTACTGGAGGCGCATCAGCGGCATCAGCTCACTATCCTTGTTGACCGGGCGGGTCCAGGTATGCAGTTTGCCGCGCCGATCGAGCTCGTGAAGATAAGCGCGGAAATCCGCAAAATACTCTGCTGCCATGCCAATCACTCCCTCCTGCGCTGCCAATGCGATGGGTTATTTCAACAGCGCCGCCGCCAGCTTTTGCGCCGGCTCGCGAATCTTTTCGAGCTTTTCTTCGGATTGATTCTCGATTTGAAGAAATTGCTTCACGGTCATTTGGTCTTTAGCCGCAACCACACCGCTCTCGCGCAACCACTTGGTATCGACATCCAGCCGCCTGGTCGCTTGGCCCAAAGCTCTGGAAACGATCTCCTGACCCTCACGCGACAACAGCCAATTGATGAAAACTTTGGTTGCGTTCGGATGGGCCGGAGCCTTGATGATCGCCACGTTACCGCTGCCGCCTGTGCCGTAGGTGCCTTCTTTCAATCCCGACACGGCCTTAAGCGGCAGACCTGCCTTGATAAAGGGCGTCAGGCTATAGGAGGTAAGTCCGAACATGACCGCCACCCTTCCCTTGGCGAGATTTTCGCCGAGCACCCGTTGATCGCGGCCCAGCACGATGTCCTGGGCGACAAACTTTTTCAGATACTCCTCACCCTTCACGGCCCACATATGCGCCCAATTGGAATCGCCGGCGCCGGGAGTTCGCGGATCGAGAAAACCGATCTTGCCTTTCCATTTCGACTGCAAAAAATCATCGTAGGAACGAAACTCGGCCGGGTTCGCAATTTCCGTGTTGACCCAAATGCTCTCGGTCAAATAGGCTTGAAACATGTAGATAAACTTCTGCGCGTTATCGACCCACATATGGCCGCCCCACCACTGTTTGGGATCGCTAACCTCAGGGAGCGCAAACCAGTTCTCAAATGGATCGAGAATGCCTTCGTCGAGCATCCCCGACACCACAGACGATGAACCGCCGATA
>DASSGE010000152.1:0-2454 GCA_035693605.1 Binatia bacterium | reverse complement strand
TCATCATGAAGCAGCTGTTGGTGACCGCGAAGTAACGCGCGGTCTCGCTGCCGCTAGCGTTGAAGTGCTGGTAGTCGGCGTTGATCGGGATCGCGAACATGCTGCCCGGCCCCCACTCGAAAGTATGTTTCTTCTTGCCGTCGCGCTGCCATACCGTCGTGGCGCCGTAGCCCTTGGAGACATAGACCATTTCCTCGTACATATGTTTCTGCGGTTTGGTCTTGCCGCCGGCGGGGATTTCACAGACGTAGCCGTCATTGGTGCCGCCGGTGCCGTCGAGCACGACGAACGAACAGGGCACGCCCTTTAGATCCCAATACTCAACCGGAACGGTATTTACATCCTTGACGAAAAAACCGCGAATGCAGGGAATCTTTTGTTCCGCCTGCCAAACTTTATAAGTGTCGAGCCGCTCCGGCTTAAGATCGACGGGTTGTGGATTCATTTCGGCCATTAAAACTTCCTCCTAATTGGGTGGGTACAAAAAATCCGGATCAATAGAACATCGCTCAATGCCACAATCTTCGCCGTCGCGGCAATGTGGCAGTGAACAAACGCCGCACGCTTGCCATCCCGAGCGCAGTGCGCGACCTCGTGTTTCAGCCACACACAAAAGAAGAGATTCCTCGGCTTCGCCTCGGAATGATGGTTGCGACAGGGATATCGAGGGAAACGGTAAAATTCAGCGCAGCTGCGACAAGGTACTCCTACGCCACCTTCTTCTCTTTGGCGAACAGCCCGATGCGCTCGTTGAGCACTTCGAACTCGATCAATTGATTTTTTTGGGCATCGCGCACGACACCGAGCGGATCGCCGCCGTTGCGCACGATCTCGATCTGCTCGCGCAAAATTTTCCGTAGCAAAATAATCCCCTCATCGCCGACACCCAAATGCTCCTGCGTGCGGTCCGTCGGCGCGCCCTGAGTTTCCCAGGCCATCGCGTCCTGAACCAGGACTTCGCTCAAGCGGTACTCGCCGTTTTCGTCGCGGATCGGGAAATACTCCCACGGTGTGTCGCCCTCCGCCGGCGATTTATCGGTATCGTTGGGCGTGAAGTAGACAACAAAAACCTGGGTGCGGGCATCGTCTACCGGCACCCGGATCTGCACATTGTGGAGCACGAAGCCGGTCGTCTTGCTGGCGCGAAACACATGACGCAAGGTAATCGGGAACAGTAACGGATGCTGATCGATCACGGGCGGATCGCCTGCCTTGCGACCGGGAGTGATGCGCCGCTTCATGATGCCATACTCGAACGGCGTGAATTGATGATCCTCTTCGTAGCGGTCCACCGTCGGCGCTAGGTGCGCGGTATCGCCATGGAGCCAATAGAGATGCGACGGATCGACCGAATTTTCCATCGGCTGGAGCCAGTTGCACTTGTAGATCTCATGCTTTTGCACCCAGCGCTGGCCATTTTCCCAAGTAAGTACATCCCAGCGCGGCAGCAACGGCGCCGGCTGCGGGCCCATATAAGTCCAGATCAAACCGCCGAGCCGCTGGGCCGGATAAGCAATATGTTTGATTTTATCTTTGAAACCGCCCGACTCCGGTTCTGCCGGCTGCTCAAGACATTTGCCGGTGTCGTCGAATTTCCATCCGTGATAGGGACAACGTATGCCTTCTTCATCGACACGGCCAAAGGCGAGCGATGCCTTGCGGTGCGGGCACTGCTCGGCAACCACGCCGTAACGCCCGCTTTTGTCGCGATACACCACCAAATCTTCGCCCAACAGCCGCGCTGCTTTGATCGGCTTCTGCTCGGTCAATTCGCCGGTGCAAGCGATCGGCATCCAATAGCGCCGTAGCAATTCGCCGCCCGGCGTGCCGCGGCCGACGCTGGTGAGCAATACGTTTTCTTCTTTGGTGAGCATAGCGCGCTCCTTGGGATCAATAAGTAATTAAATTGAAGGAGGTTCTACTTGCCCTTATCCACGCCGGCCATGATCTCTTTGGCCAAATCGAAGATCGGCTTCATGTCGCCGTATTCCGGCTTGACCACGTCGAAATATTTAACCCCCGGCTGGAGGCGGTTTTCCGGAGGGATGTCATCCTTGGGAATATCGATGCGCCGCGAATTCGCCGGATCATCCGGGTCGCCGAGCTTTTGCAGGGCCATTTGACCTTTGCGCGATAAAAACCAATTGAGAAAAACTTTCGCCGCATTGGGATGCGGCGCTTGATTCAAGTAACTGATGGAGCCGCCGCCGGCCGAAAAACTCGAACCCTCTTTCCAATTATTTGTATCGAAATCGTCTACCGGCAAACCCTGATTCTTTGCCCGGGCGGAATCTTTGCAGCCCATGCAGATCGCGAACTTGCCTTGCGCCAGCCAGTCGGTCATTTGGCGGAAGTTCTTGGCGTAGGTGATATCCATGCCGCCGAAAAACTTCTTCATGAACTCCGGGCCAATCTCCGGGCTGTAATAGTAAAATTGCATGGTCGCCCCGAGTC
>DASSGE010000151.1:0-4629 GCA_035693605.1 Binatia bacterium | reverse complement strand
ACTGCGCGACGCGCTCCAGATGGACGAGACTTTATCAATTCCGGCGCACATGATGCTTCGCGAAGAGTTCCGCCGCCCGCTCGACGAAGTGCGCGCCAAAGAAGGCACCAAAGCATACCTGCAAAAACGCGACGGCCCATTTCAACCGGAACCGTTCGGGCCGAGGGCGAAGAAGAAGCCGTGATTCTATTTTGGATTTTCGATTTTGGATTTTGGATCAGGAGAGAAAATACGTGAACAACGCAGTTCGCACTCGTATTTTCGATTGTCAGTCCGCCAATCTAAAATCGAAAATACAAAAGCCACAATGGATGGCGCTTTTCGCCATCGTTTTGTTGCTCATGGGGTTGGTGCGGCTAGCCGATGCCCAGCAATCAGACAAACTAGTCCGCATCGGTATATTGGATTCGAGCACGGCTTCTGGGAGCGCGGCTCTTTGGGACCAATGTCGGCAAGAGCTTAAAACACTCGGTTGGACCGAGGGAAAGAATATCGCCTTCGAGTTTCGCTTTGCCGAAGGCAAAAATGAGCGGCTGTTTGAGCTAGCAACCGAGTTGGCAAATCGTAAAGTTGATTTAATCATGGTCTCAGAAACAACCCCCGCTTTAGCGGCCAAACGTGCCACTTCAACTATTCCCGTCGTGTTCACTAACGTCGGTGATCCTGAGACTGCCGGTTTAGTCGCCAGTCTGGCGCGTCCAGGAGGAAATGTTACTGGGCTCTCGAGTTTGTCGACGCAACTAAACACCAAGCGACTGGAGGTACTCAAAGACGCCGTCCCTAAACTCGCTCGCGTTGCAATTCTGCGACCGGCGGATAGAGGCGCAGGATCAGACCTTCAACTTAAAGAGCTCAGGCCCGCTGCCCTGGCACTGAAGATCAAATTGGAGGAGATCGATACTCAACCCGGCGCGAAAGGTGTAGAGATCGCCCTTCAAACCGCAAAGCAGATGCCGGTGGGTGCAATCATGACGACTGCCCATCGCGTCTTTTTCGCCGAAAGAAAACGGATTGTCGAGCTTGCCAGCAAATATCATCTGCCGGCGATTTACTTTCAAAGAGAGTTCATAGATGCCGGAGGTCTCATGTCGTACGGTGTAGATTACATGGATCTATTTCGAAAAGCGGCGCACTACGTGGATAAAATTCTAAAAGGCGCAAAACCCGCCGACCTGCCTGTTCAACAAGCGACCAAGTTTGATTTCATCATTAACCTCAAGGCGGCTAAGCAAATCGGCATTACGATTCCAAACGGACTTCTGGAACGAGCGAATCAGGTGATCAAGTGAAGAAGGCAACGGGCGGAAGACGAAAAACGGAGTAACGGAGTATTGGAGTGGTGGAGTGATGGGTTCCGGGGACGCCCAACACTCCAGTACTCCATCACTCCAATACTCCAACTCAAGGATATAGCTATGAACGCACAAACATTCACTTGGCGCGATCTCTCACCGCTCATCGCGCCCAAGTCCGTTGCCATCGTCGGCGCGTCGCAGCGCGGCGCGGACGCCAATCTGGCGCGCGAACCGCGCGGCAACCGGGTGATCCGCAACTTGCGCAACTTCGGCTTTACCGGTCGCATCGTCACGGTCAATCCCAAATACACTGAAATCATGGGCTATCCCTGCTATCCGGACATCGCTTCGATACCCGAACCGGTCGATTGCATCGTTTCGGCGGTGCCCAACCGTCATGTGCCGGATTTATTAGAATCCGCGGCCAACGCCGGCGTGCGCGCGGCGGTGGTGTTCGCCGCCGGCTTCGGCGAGATCGGTGGCGAAGGCAAGGTCCGCCAGGCGCGGCTCGAAGCGTTATCGAAGGAGCGCGGCTTTCTCATCTGCGGCCCCAACTGTTACGGCGTTTTGAACGTTCATGGCAAAGCGCCATTGTTCGCTTCGACGATCCCGCCGGGATTCATCACCGGCTCGGTGGCATTGATATCGCAGAGCGGCGGGCTCAGCACGACCATCGCCAACGCCCTCATGCTCAACCGCCATGTCGGCTTGAGTCATATTATTTCCTGCGGCAACCAATCCGGCGCGACCGTCGAAGAGTACATCAACTACTTCGTCGAAGACCCGAACACCCGGGTCATCGCTGTCTTCGTCGAAGGGTTCAAGCAGCCGGAACGTTTGCTCACCGTCGCAGCCAAGGCCGCCGCAGCCAACAAGCCGCTGATCATTCTCAAAGGCGGCCGCTCCGAGGTGTCGAAACGCGCCGCCGCGACCCACTCCGGTTCGCTGGCCGGCGCCGCCGAAGTGGTCGATGCGGCATTTCGCCAAGGCGGCATCGTCTCGGTGCGCAGCATCAACGAACTTATCGACGGTATCAGCGTCTTTTCCTGCGATGGCTTCATCGCCAAATATCGCGGCGGCCGGCGCATCGGCGTTCTCAGCGGCTCCGGCGGCGAGTGCACCCTGGTTTCCGACGCCGCCTCGAACGTCGGTGTCGAAGTTCCCGAGTTGACCGAAGCGACCAAAGCCAACCTGCAAGAGTCGGTCGCCGACTTCGGCAACATGAACAATCCGCTCGACGGCACCGGCGCCATGTACGACGACGACAAGATTTTTCCGCGCCTGCTCCAAGGGTTGATCGACGACGCCAACATCGACATCGTCACGATCAATCTCGAAGCCAACGATCCGCGGCCCAAAGAACTCAAGAGCGGCAACCGCTTTACCCTGGCGATCGAAAAAGCCGCGGCCGCAAGTGTTAAACCGATCGCGACTTTCAGCTCGGTGGTCGGCGGTCCCGTCGATCCGGAGATTCTCCAGCCGTTACGCCAATCTGGCATCCCGATCATGGAAGGCGCGGAGTGCGCCACGGCGACGATCAGGAATTTGGCCGACTATTACGATTTTCAAAAAGCGCGCGTGACCGCCCCTGAAGTTTCCTGGCCCGCAGCGCATGCCAAGTTGCCGTCGGGAGTTCTCGGCGCCGAAGCCGCCTTTGCGCTCTTCAAAGAATTCAACATTCCAGTTGCGCCGACGGTTCTGACAACGACTGCCGATGAAGCTGCCGCTGCCGCGGACAAGATGGGTTACCCGGTCGTGCTCAAAGTCGAGTCCTGCCAAATCACCCACAAGAGCGACGTCGGCGGCGTCGCCTTGAGGCTAACCAACGCGGACGAAGTGCGCCGAGCATTCACCAGCATTCAAAGCAAAGTGAAAGAACGGGTGCCTACCGCGCAGATCGACGGGATTCTCATCCAGCGCATGGCCGGCGATGGAATTGAAATGATTTTAGGCATCAAGCGCGATCCACTCTTCGGCCCGGTAGTCTTATGCGGCCTGGGCGGCGTTCTCGTCGAAGTGTTGAAAGACATTGCCGTCGGTATTCCGCCGCTGTCGCGTCTGCAAGCCCGCCACATGCTCTCGCGACTGCGCGGTTTTGAAATACTCGGCGGTGTGCGCGGTAAACCGGCCGGCGATGTCGAGGCCTTGTGCGGTGCGATTGTCGCGATCTCGAATCTCGCCGTCAGCCTCGGCGATCAACTCAACGGCGTCGACATCAATCCGCTCATCGTGCTGCCCAAAGGCCAGGGCGTGGTCGCCGTGGATGCAGTGGTGGAGATCAATTAAGCAATGACGTTCACACTACAATGCACCGCGAGGGCCGAACCCGCATCTGCGTCATTCCGGCGAAAGCCGGAATCCAGGTCTTCTCGGCAAACCAAAGACCCAAATGGATACCGGCTTCCGCCGGTTATGACGAAAAGGGACACGCCAAGGAAAATGAAAAATATCGCTTCAATGATACTGATAATTTTGGCAGCGGTCATCGTACGCCCCAATTACTCGCCCGCCCAAGCCAAACCGCTCAAAGAAATCCGCGTTCCCTACGCCCTCGGCGGCTCCACCGGCTTTTTCTGGGTGGCGCAGCGCTCAGGTTCCTTCGAGAAATACGGCCTCAAAGTCCTGCCGATCTTCATGCGCGGAGGCCGCGAAGCGGTGCAAGCGCTGATCTCGCGCGATGTCACGATCCTGCAACAGGGCAGCGCCGGCGTCATCCTCGCGTGGGCTCAGGGCGCTAAAGATCTGGTTGTCTTGGGCGCCACCGGCAACAAGCTCGACTATGTTTTCGTCAGCAACCCCAACATCAAAAAACCCAGCGACCTGAAGGGCAAACGCATCGCCATCAGCCAGCTGGGCGCGAGCACCGACTTCATCGCAAAAGTCGCCTTGAAGCAGTTGGGCATCAGCGACAAAGAGGTCACGATCCTTGGCGTCGGCGCGCAAGGCGAGCGTTGGGCCGCGCTCGCCGGCGGCCATGTCGACGCTTCGGTGTTTCAGCCGCCGGTAACCCTGCGCGCGCGCAAGCTCGGGCTGCCGATTTGGGTCGACTTCGCCAAGAGCGACTATGAATATGTCGTCGCCGGACCGGTGACGCTGCGCTCGTTTATCAAGAGCGATCGCGAGACCGTGATGAATTTCATGCGCGGCTTGGCCGACGGCATGGACTTTTACCGCGATGAGAGAAATAAAGACGCGGTGATCAAATATCTCGGTGAGTTTTACAAGTCGAACAATGTCGAGGAGCTAGACGAAACCCGCCGGGTCTATACTCAAGTGACCCCCGGCCTGCCGATTGTCACTCTGAAAGCGATGGACAACATGATCGCCAGCGACC
>DASSGE010000150.1:0-4312 GCA_035693605.1 Binatia bacterium | reverse complement strand
AAATTTTAATCTGCCGCTACAAGAGAATAACCATTTTCCTACTCGTGTCTTTTGCTCGAGCGGCGCTCGGCGTTACTTCAATCGAGGCCACCCGGGGTGGGAATTATACCGGTCCTCATCGGGAGTGGTTGGGATTCACCGCGTGAACCTTGAGGGTAACCGGTAACGCGGGCTTGTAACAAAGGCGGCGCGCTGGTGTCAAGCGGTATTTTAGGGAGTGTTGTAGCAAGTAGTGAAGTCCGGGTTTGCGCCTCTGATTAGGCGAGACGCAAGATTCACAATTTCGCCACCCAAACTTGCAGCGATTTAACTGTCGCCCTGGTACCGGTAGGTCCGGATAACACGTTAGATATAGCAAAACGCGGTCAATGGGATGAAGGCTGGCCGGCTCCTGGCTCGGTTACGTTCCACTTGCGTATCGCGGCGTATCTGGATTATAGACCGAACTAGCCAGCTTGGGTCGCGAGTCTGTCGGACAAACAACTGCCGCATCGTTGGTTATGCGGTGTGCGCTAACTGTTGGTGAGGACGACGCACTTGTTAAGCTTGCTGAAGGCTGCCGCCTTTGGTCTGTTACTAGGGCTCTTGGGCAACATAGCAAATGTTTCCGAGGACGTGCGTAGTCTCGAGGAAAATGTCGGCCTGGGTTTGCTCTTTAAATTAAGAGGCGTCGTGAAGGCTCCCGACGATGCGGTTGTCGTTGCCATTGACCGCGAATCTTCCGAACGTCTCAACCTCTCCAACAATCCTGATCGATGGCCGCGCTCCCTGCACGCACGCTTGATCGAGACACTCACGCGCGCCGGCGCCAGCGTCATTGTCTTTGATCTCTATTTCGCCGAGCCCCGATCGCGCGAAGACGACGAGGCGCTTGCCGAAGCAATAAAGAAGGCCGGAAATGTCATACTCGCGGACCAGCTGCGGGCTAAAGAGATTAGTTCGACCGTCGATGCCGAGAGCGAAATCAGCGGACATAAACTCGTCGAAACCTTAAAGCCGATCGAGTCGTTCTCACGCGCGGCCTTCGCGACCGCCCCGTTTGTATTGCCGCGCATGCCGGTAAGAGTGAGCCAGTACTGGACCTTTCAAACCGACGCCGGTGATGCGCCGACGTTTCCAGTTCTTGCGCTACAGCTCTATACGCTGGACGCTTATCGAGATATCCGGGCACTGTTGGAAAAGGCGAGCCCGAAACAGGTGGCGGATTTGCCACATGACGCAAGTTCGGCGATCGAGTCCACCGGGGCAGCAAAATTCACTAGGAACCTAAGGCAACGCTTCCACAATGTTTTTGACGTCAGCGATGGGTTGGCGCGGGTGACCATTGATCCGGGAGGCAATCGCCAATTCGTAGATGCGTTAATCAATCTGTACACCGGTGCGGATCGCCAATACTTAAATTTCTATGGCCCGCCCCGCTCCGTGACCACTGTGCCTTACTATCTCGCGTTGCAGCTGGGCAATGATGCAACCAACAGCGCGCGCTTTGAACTGCGCGGCAAGGCGGTTTTTGTTGGATTGTCGGAAAATATGCTAGCCGAGAGACAAGACAGTTTTCACACGGTATTTTCAAAAACCAATGGCGTTTTTATCAGCGGCATAGAGATCGCCGCCACGGCATTTTTGAACCTTTTGACCAATACCCCGGTGAAACCGCTGCGCCCAGGATATCAAATAGCGACGCTTTTGGTTTGGGGCCTGATGGTCGGGATTATTTGCCGCACAATGGCTCCGCTCTCCGCGGCGATTGGGATTTTCCTTTGCAGCGTCGCCTACCTGTTTGCAGCCAGCAATCAATTTCGTGTTAACGCTTCCTGGTTCCCGATCGTCGTGCCTTTGTTCGTGCAAGCTCCGCTCGGATATGTCGGCGCGCTCTTGTGGGACTATTTCGAGATCAACCAGGAACGGAAAAATATCCGACAAGCGCTTGCCTATTACGTGCCCGAAGACATTGTCACCCAGCTAGCGCGAAACGTCGTCGACATTCGCAAAGACGGTCAAACGGTTTACGGCGCCTGTTTATTCGCGGATATCGCCGGCTACACGCCCGTTTCCGAAGCGATGACGCCGCGCGAGTTGAGCGATCTAATGCACAAATATCTTGAAGCGACATTCGCGCCGATTCATCAGCGCGGCGGGCTTGTGGTCGGTCTCAAGGGAGACTCGATTCTAGCAATTTGGAAAGGCAGCTCGGATGACCTGTCACTGAGAAGAAATGCTTGCGAGGCCGCGCTGGAGGTGGCGGACGCCGTGCGCGGGTTCAATCAGTCGAACCAGGCCGTCGAACTGCCGACTCGGGTCAGCGTTCATGCCGGGGAAATTTTCCTGGGCAGCATCGGCGCCGGGGCCCATTACGAATATGGAGTCACTGGAGATACCGTGACGACGGCGTCGCGCTTAGACGGACTCAATAAACATCTGGGGACAAAAATTCTGGTATCTAGCGAAGTCATACGCGATCTCGGTAACGAATTCCTGACGCGCGAGGTCGGGACATTTCTGCTAAAGGGCAAGACTCAAGCGGTCGTGGCCTATGAATTGATCTGCCGCGTGGAACTCTGCACCGAGCGGCAAAAACAAGCTTGCGCCACTTTCGGTGAGGCGCAGCGCGCGTTCGCACAGCGTCACTGGGATGAGGCCAGCGAGAAATTCGCGCAGTCGGAAAAATTATTCGATAAAGATAGCGTGTCGCGCTATTACCTTGGGCTTTGCGCGCAGTACCGCTCGGACCTGCCGTCCGAGAGTTGGAGTGGAACGATTGCGATGGATGAAAAATGACCGGTGTAATTTCGATGTGAGCGTCATCAGGACAGATAGCGGGCGGCCCATGAAACGATTGAAGCGGAATTGGCAGCTTACTTTTTTCGCGGTGCTGGCGGGATTGTTGACGGCGCCAGGCCAACTATCGGCGGCAATTACCTGCTCTAACTGGGTCGCCAGGATGGTCTCGGTCCAAGGCCACGTCGAAGTCGCGCGCGCCGGCCAAACACAGTGGCAGCGAGCGACACTCAACGATACGTACTGCGCCGGCGATCGAGTTCAGGTAGGCGAGAGAAGCCGCGCCGATCTTGCGCTGGTAAACCGACCGATCATTCGTCTTGAACAGAACACCACGATAACATTGGCGGGTCTCCGTGAAGAAAAGCGCTCGGTGATCGAGCTATTGCGGGGAGCACTTTATTTCTTCAGTCGGCTTTCGGGGAATCTTGAGATCTCTACCAGCTTCGTCAACGCCGGTGTCGAAGGTACCGAAGGGTTGGTCAAAGTCGAGGGCGATAGCACCCTCATTACAATATTCGAAGGCCAGGTCATCGCCTCTAACGCCGCCGGAAGTCTCATCCTTACCAGCGGACAATCGGCGATTGCGCGCCAAGGCAGCGCGCCGGTTTTAACTACGATCGTGCGTCCGCGCGACGCGGTGCAGTGGGCGCTCTATTATCCACCCGCCTTGGATTTTCGTCCCGAGACTTTCCAAGACCCAGCTTGGCAGGCGGTCGCGGCGAAATCGATCGCCGCTTACAAGCAGGGTGATTTCGCCGAGGCTTTCGAAACCATCAAGGGCGTGCCGGATTCCATCGCCGACCCGAGTTTCTTCACCTACCGCGCCGCTCTGCTGTTGGCAGTGGGGCGCAACGACGAAGCGGGCAGAGATATAGAGCGGGCATTGAGTTTGCGCGCCAACGACAGCGCAGCTCTCGCGCTCCAGTCAGTCATTGCCGTCGCGCAAAACGATAAAGAGAAAGCGCTCGAGTCGGGTCAAAAAGGTGTAACAGCAGACCCGAAATCGAGTTCGGCGTTGATCGCTTTGTCCTACGCGCAGCAGGCCAACTTCAATCTCGAAGGCGCGCGCGCTAGTTTGAAACAGGCGGTGGAACTCAATCCCAACGACGCCCTGGCCTGGGCGCGGCTGGCCGAGTTGCATATGTCGTTCGCCGACCTCGACGATGCTCTCGCAGCAGCGCAAAAGGCCGTGGCCATAGATCCGAATCTGTCCCGAACCCAAACGGTTTTGGGATTCGCTTATTTGACCCAGGTCAAGACGACCGAGTCGAAGCAGGCGTTCGAACGGGCCATCGAACTCGATCAGGGCGACCCGTTGCCACGGCTTGGACTTGGACTCGCGATAATCCGAGAAGGCGACCTTGACGCCGGCCGCGGCGAACTCGATATCGCCGTCAGCCTGGATCCGGATAATTCACTCATGCGGAGCTATCTCGGCAAAGTCTACTACGAAGAAAAGATGGACAAGCAATCCGCCGACCAGTATCAAATGGCAAAAAACTTGGATCCCAAAGATCCGACGCCCTATTTT
>DASSGE010000149.1:0-4740 GCA_035693605.1 Binatia bacterium | reverse complement strand
AATCTTTTCGATCCGGAGCGAGGCGCAGGGGCTTCGCGTGAAGCAGAAGAGAACTCGCGTTCTGTTCAGCGGGTGCGCAGCATGGTTCTAGTGGGCACAGTAATCATCGGCAATAACCGTGTGGCCATTTTGCAGGACGGCACGAACCCAGCGCCCGGTCAGCCAATTCCCGGCCAACGCCCGCCCGGTCAAACCGCCGGCCAGCCTAGTTCTATGATGCGCCTAAAAGTTGGCGACTCGCTCGAAGGGTTTAGGCTCACCGAGATCGCAGATCAGCGAGTTGTTTTTGCGCGAGATGCTACGCGGGTCGAGGTGATGCTCGATTTCTTTCGCAAGGTTGACAATGTTGCACCTCGGCCGGTTGCGGCGTCGGGCCCAGTGGCCGCGCCGGGGCAGGTTCAACCGCCCCCCGTGGGTGCCCCGGTACCCGTGCCGCGGGTTTTGCCCAACTTGCCCAGGCGGGGCCGGATTCCGGTCCCGGGGAGTGGCACCCCGGAATCATGAGCGGAGAAGGAGCTATCGCATGTCTCTAGTCAGCGTAACACGCATGGCTGTAGTCGTTTTTACTGCGACTGCTGCAATCCGTGCAGGGGCACAGCAACCGCCTGCGGCGCCAATTGCGACGCCGAGTCCCAATCAACCGGGCTCAACCGTGCAGCAGCCGCCAGTTCCGGGCGATCCTAACGTCCCCCCCGGAGCGCGGCCCCCGATTGTGCCACGGCGCGTACCCGCACCGGCAATTCCCGGTCAAGCTGGTCAAGTACCTACTCCGGGAACGGTCCCTGGACCTCTGCCTACCCCGCTGCCGCCGAATCAGGTAGCGCCGGGACAACCAGACCCCAATGCCCCGGTGCCACAGCCCGCGCCGGCGAGTCCGCTGCCGTCAGCGCGGCGCGGTATCCCTGGACAGTCATTTCCCGTTGGCGGCATGGTGTCGCTTAACTTTAACCGCGCCGATTTAGTCGAAATTATTCACATCATCGCCCAGCAATTAAAATTGACCTACACCATCGATCCCGAAGTCAAAGGCACGGTGACGATCAATAGCGCCGAACCGTTACGCGCAGAAGATCTGATGCCAATCTTCCATCAGCTCTTGCGCATGAACGGCGCCGTGGCGGTACGCACTGGCAACCTCTATCACATTATGCCGATCAAAGATGGCAAAGGATTAGCCCGGCCCTTGGCTCAAGGACGCGAAGATAGCTTTGCCTTGCAGCTTATTCCGGTGAGATTTTTTACAGTTGCCGAAATGAAACGGGTATTGACGCCTTTTCTACAGCCGGGCGCTGAGATCGTCGACAATCCACGGGGTAATTTCCTGATCGTGATGGACACCCCGCTCAATATTCAGCGACTTGTGGAGATTGCCGATCTCATCGACGTGCAAGTCTTCGCCGGCACGCGTATGGAAATTTATCAGCCGAGAATCGCCAGCGCTGAGGAATTGTCGCAAGAGATGACTAAAGTTATGCAGTCCTTCTCGGCATCGACACCGCAATCGGAAAGTTTTGCGGCGCAGTTCATCCCGCTGCCCAGAATCAACCAGTTGCTGGTGATCGCCCATAGCGAAGCGGCATGGACCTATGCCAAGCGTTGGCTCGACCGCATCGATGTGGTCGCCGAAGGGCCGGGTCGTAGGATATTCATTTATCCGGTCGAAAACGGTAAGGCCACGGAGCTGGCTGATGTGCTCAGCCAAGCGCTCGGTCTGCCTGCGTCGGCTTCGCGGGCCAGTTCGCAAACTCTACAGAGCATACATCGATCGTCTTCAAGCAGCTCCAACCAATCCGGTGGTTTCGGCCAGTCGAGCGGGTCGGGACAATTTGGTTCGGGGAGTATGCAGCAGGGGCTAACACGATGAAAAAATATTTCGCCGTATGGCTGGCCGTAATCGTCGCAGGATTATCGGGTGCGCAGACACAAAACCGCTCAGGCGCCTTCGCAGCGGCGGCTGCGCCTGCTCAGGTCCCAGTTCCTGCGGCGGCGGCCCCGCAGCTCATAACTCCGCCGCCCGCCGCCGGTATTCCGAGACCGACTACTCCAGCTCAACCTGGCCAGCAACAACAGCAACAGGAGCAGTTACGCATTGTCGCCGACCCGGCGACCAACTCTTTGATAATTTATGGCACTGTTCAGGAGTACCAAAACGTCAAGAATATTTTAAAAGAGCTTGATGCGGTTCCTCGGCAGGTGCTGATCGAAGCGATGATACTGCAAATCGATCTAAAAGATGCCGAAGATTTCGGGGTTGACTATCAGCTGTTCACAAAATCGCGGCAGACTATCTTTGGAAAGACTTTTGGCTCAAATGCTGTGATCACGTCCTTGGGGGCGAAACTGTCCCCCGCCGCACCATTTTTCGCAGGTGTAAATGGACTTACTGCAATCGTTGGCGATGATACAGTATCCGCACTGATTCGTGCTGCGGCGGCGGATTCTCGAATAAAGTTGATTTCATCTCCCAGCGTGATTGCCAGCGACAACCGTCCGGCGCGAATTCAGGTCGGCAGCGAGGAGCCAATCGCGACAGGTACCGTCCAGGCGGCAACCGGTGCGGTTGCAAGTCTTTCAACCTCCACGACCATTCAATACCGCAACACCGGACGGATCCTGACGATCATCCCCCAGGTTAATTCACAAGGCTTGGTAAATTTGCAGATCAAAGCTGAAGTTAGTGCGCGCGGTGACGATGTGACGGTTGGACAAGACAAATACCCAGCTTTCAATACCCAGGACGCGGAAACGACCGCTGTGGTTCAGGACGGTGACACGCTGGTCATTGGCGGCCTTATTGGCGAGCTCAAAAGAAAGGCGCGGGTCGGCGTTCCCTACTTAATGGACATCCCGGTCATCGGCCGCTTCTTTGGTACCAACAGCGATGAATCCAGTCGCACCGAACTCATCATGTTGATCACGCCTCGGGTCATTCGCAACCGGACTGACTCTCGCGTAGTTACGGCAGAATTTAAAGCCGGCTTAGAAAAAGTTAGAACCGAGCTTGAGCGTTTTGAGCGGGAGCGCGCGAAATTGCTGCCAC
The DNA here is from genome assembly GCA_035693605.1 of Binatia bacterium. Taxonomy (GTDB): domain Bacteria; phylum Desulfobacterota; class Binatia; order UBA9968; family UBA9968; genus DP-20. The sequence continues at coordinate 1,700 of DASSGE010000149.1, read as the reverse complement.
CACCACCGGTGCCACCACTGCCGGATCCGAACCAGTATTATCAGTATGACCAGAATCAGCCTGCGCCGAGCAATCCCCCGATTGGTCCGCGCACTTCGTTGCCGCCGACGGTTGGGAACGTCATGATGTTCGCGAATGATCCACTCACCGGGCGAATGATGCCGCCGATGACTGTACCACAGGGATCAAATCCGGTTTCGCTCGCGCAGTCTCCATATTTGCCAACGCAGCTTTACAATCAGCCGAGTCAAAGTGCCGAGCCGGCTTCGCCCGCACCGCCACCCCACATCCTATCGTTCGCGTCAGCAACGCCAGTGGTCGCGCCGGCTGCTCAACCGGTCCCTGTGGTCCAGGGACTGCGGCCAAAGTCCATTGGCCCGCGCCGAATTTGGACAGTACAAGTTGCTTCGGTGGCTGAAGCGAACGCGGCCGACTCGATCGCGCAGAAATTACGCCGATTGGGATATGACGCTTATGTTCGGATGGTCAAGAACGAAACTAAAACCTGGCATCGTGTACGAGTTGGACAGCTGGAAAGCCAGCGGGACGCGGCTGATCTGCGTAACATATTGAGTACAAAGAAAGAACATAAAGACGCTTATATCGCTCTCTATTAATTTTGCACCTGATCCTAACCAGCCGCCCATGAGTTAAACTCCCTGGGCGGCTTTTTTTTTACTGCATCATCCTAAGTTGTGATGATCCGAACTTTGGGCTTGAAATCCCCGCACGTCCTTTGCGGCTTGCATGCAATCTGTCCCTCGCGCGCGTTACACAGCGGTGAATGAGGAGGCAAGTCAACGAGATAGTTAGCACGGAAAAGCGGGTGCGTTTAGACTAAGTGGTTGGCGGCGGACGGTGCGAAACCCAGATTGGCATGAAATTTGGCGACGTTGATCCATCGAGTGAAACGGAGTATGTTGATTCGGTTTCTAAAGGCAAAGGCCCTCGGCGGAAAGTTTCTGGAAGCCTCGTAACCAAGCCCAAGATTTCCCCGCCTGACTTGAGCTAAAACTATTCGTAAAGGATAAAGCGCGCGTGAATCCGAAACAGCTGACGATAGAGCAAGTTCAAGAAATTCTTCTGAAAGAAAAATATGTCTGCGATCGTTCTCTGGCGACCGTGGTTTATTTATCGCTGGTTATGGGCAAACCGCTTCTTCTCGAAGGCGAGGCCGGTGTCGGTAAAACAGAAATCGCCAAGGTGCTGTCAAAAGTATTGGGCGCGCGGCTGATCCGCTTGCAATGCTATGAGGGACTCGACGCCAGCACCGCGCTCTACGAGTGGAACTACCCCAAGCAGATGCTGCACATTAAGCTTGAAGAGATCGAGCACGGCGATAAAAAACAGGTCGAGACTGAGATTTTCACCCAGGATTATTTGGTCAAACGGCCGCTGCTTGACGCGATTCAAAGTGAAGATGTCAATCCCCCGGTGCTGCTGATTGATGAGATCGACCGAGCCGATATGGAGTTCGAGGCATTTCTGCTCGAAATCTTGTCCGATTTTCAAATCACCATTCCTGAGCTCGGTACGGTGACGGCAAAGCATCGGCCTTATGTGTTTCTCACCTCCAACCGCACCCGGGAGATTCATGATGCTTTGAAGCGTCGCTGTTTGTACCACTGGATCGAGTACCCGAGTTTCGAGAAGGAATATGAGATCATCACTACCAAGTTTCCTGAGGTCGAAACAAAAAT